>CACORA010000007.1:7500-74380 GCA_902629495.1 Planctomycetaceae bacterium | reverse complement strand
ATCCCAACGAGGAGCAGGGGCCTCCGACCGATCTTGTCGATGGTCAGAATGGCAAAAGTGGCAAAGAACACGGATGTCAAGCTGAGCAATACGCCCTGAAGGAATGCATTGTCCACACCCACTCCAGTCTGTTTGAAAATCTGAGTGGCGTAGAAATAGACAGCGTTGATCCCAGTTGCCTGCTGGAGGATGCCGATGATAATGCCGACAAAAAGAATGAAGCGGAGCGAGGGAAGAAAGAGATCCGTGAAGCGGGAACGCGCAACGAGGCCCTCTTCGTCAAGACTTTCGCGGATGTTCTGTCCTTCCGATGCAGCGGCCTCCGGGCCATGAAGCTGGAATAGAACCTGTTCTCCTTCAGCCTCCCGCCCGTTGGCCAGAAGCCAACGAGGACTTCTGGGAACAAAAAAGAGGCAAACGAAATACAGGAGTGCAGGAAGAGCTTCCACGCCCAGCATCCAGCGCCACACTGTCTCACCGGCTATTGTTCCCGCCTCTGCTGTCGTCAGCCTGTTGAATAGATAATTGCTCAGGAAGGCTGCAAAAAATCCGAGCACAATGTTGAGCTGCTGGATGGAAACAAGCTTGCCGCGATCCTTCGCCCCAGCAATTTCTGCGATGTAGGTGGGAGCGATCACAAGGGCAGCCCCGAACGCGACCCCACCAATCATCCGTGCGATGTAGAGCATCTCATAGGATGTCGCTAGCGCAGAGAGGACTGCGGAGATGGCGTAAAGAAAAGCGACCGTAAGGAGGACAGGTTTCCGTCCAAACATATCGCTTAACTTCCCTGCCACAAGCATGGCGAACATGGCAATGAAAACAGTGCAACTGACCGCCCATCCGGTCTGGACATCATTCAGCTGAAAGTAAGGCCCGGCATATTCCATCACCCCAGAAATAATGCCAGCATCAAATCCAAACAGGAATCCACCGAGGGAAACAACAAAAGAAATCAGAAGGGACTGCTTGTTCATACAAGAACCTTTCCTACTGTGACTGCATTTCAAGGAAGGTAAATTCGGCCATCAGATGCTGGCCACTGAGATCTTGACAACAAACACCTACGAAGGTTCCAGTGAACCCCCAGTGTTTTCCATGATCATCAGAAAGAATTGATGAATCAAGTGTTACAGGTAAGTCATAGAACTTAATTCCATCCCCAGACCAGGAAAATTGAAGTTCTTGATCACTGAATGTAGCCCGTAAATAGGTTGCACCGTCAGGAACAACCGGAACATCATCCCCGAGTGGGAATGAGGAAACTCCATCATCACATGAATGAATATGGAGGCACCTCCCCTTGCCTTCTTCCCAAGAAAGATACATGTAATGAAATAAATAATTGTTGTAGTACGCAACAAGCCCTGCCATCTGCTGAAATGATTGAGGACTAAATGTCATTTTTGTTGTTGCGACCAATCGCTGATGGGTCAGTCGTCGAGCAACCAGAGCCTGCTCGAAGCATGACTCGAGTGATTCTGCACCATACAGCTGTAGCTTTTCTGGTTGGCGGACAACGCACTTGGACGGAAGCCGTGGCGTCATGTAGTGAATGGAATCAAAAGGCAGTCGGTCTAGCGTTTCATCCCAAGGACAAGGAGGCAGCATGGGAGGAGTGACTGTTTCACTAGGACTATTTCCTTCACCCTCCAGATATAGCCACTCATCATCCTTCCACGCAACTTTTTGAATAGCAGTTTCTCGTCCAAGGTTGCAGTACTTCGTACCCGGCAACGGTCGTGCACACAAATGCGGCATGTACCATTCACCGGATGCTGTCTCTACAAGACTCGCGTGACCTGCTTTTTGTAACAGCAAATCTGGATTTCCTGACGAGGTCAGAATTGGATTCTTTGGATGAACTTCATAGGGACCATGGAGTTTCTTTGAACGAGCCATTGTTACTGCATGGTCATACTCAGTACCGCCCTCTGCAGTGAGGAGGTAGTACCAACTTTTACGTTTATATAAATGCGGTCCTTCAGTAAGTCTGATTGAACTGCCGGTAAAAATAATCTCTGATTTTCCAATCAATTCCTTTTTTTGAGGATCAAACTCTTGGAGATTAATTCCATGAAACGGATGACGGCATGACCGATGATCCCAAACCATATTCAGCCAATACTTTTTCCCATCATCATCGTGAAAAAGTGAGGGATCAAAACCAGATGAGTTAATAAACAAAGGGTCTGACCATGGCCCATGAATATCTGGAGCGGTAATGAGATAGTTGGGAGTATCTTTCGTGGCTGATTCATGCTGATGAACAATCGTGTAACACAGATAAAAAAGCCCATCATGAAAACTGAGCGCAGGGGCCCAGACACCACCCGAACTTGGAATTCCACGGAGATCAAGAAGACGAGTATCGCTCAACGCGTGTGTGAGCAAGCGCCAATTTACGAGATCACGGGAGTGATGAATTGACACTCCTGGAAACCACTCAAACGTGGAGGTCGCAATGTAATAGTCGTCCCCAACCCTGCAAATAGAGGGGTCTGGATGGAAACCAGGCAGAATCGGATTGTGGATGCGTTGGGCGTTCATCAGGAACATCCGGCAATAAAATATGAGAAAACTGACAGGGTCAGGTGACTTCTCAGTCTCAATAACATAGAATTTTTTCAAATCCTCCTACAGTTTTCACCATTAAAAGTGTAACGCCAGTAGATTTTACGCATATTCTCGTAGAAATATTGTTTCTGAGTTCCGAATAATCCCAATGTCTCGAAAATCTGTCGCCCTTCTGATTGAAACCTCCAATGGGTACTGCCGTGGCCTGCTCGAGGGTGTGATCTCCTATATGAAGGAGAGAGGCAACTGGTCCGTGCACATTCAACAGACCTATACAGACAAGCCACCAGCATGGCTCAATTCATGGAATGCCGATGGGATTATTGCTCGCATTTATACAGATCATTATGGTCAACAGTTATTGAAACTCGGGATTCCAACCGTCGATCTCAACGCTGCCCGCCATGTCAAAGGAATCCCATGGGCAGATATAGACGATGAAGCTATTGCAAAACTTGCATTCAACCATTTTACAGAACGTGGCTTTAAGAATCTTGCGTTCTGTGGAGATTCCCAGTTTGCGTGGTCACTGAGACGCTGCCAGCAGTTTCGTGAACTGGCAAACAAAGAAGGCCGACAGTTTTTTGAATACCAATCTTCAGTGGGCCACGGGGAAATCCCTGACCTCACTGCCGAAAAAAAATGTCTGTCCGAATGGATTACACAGCTTCCTCAGCCAATCGCAATCATGGCATCTCATGACGCGCGAGCCCAACAGATTTTGGATGTGTGCGGTGAACTTCGGCTTTCTGTTCCAGAAAAAATAGCCGTACTCGGCGTTGACGACGACCGTCTCATCTGTGAACTCTGTGAACCGACGCTATCGAGCGTTATCCCTGATACAAAACGTACCGGCTACGAGGCTGCAGAATTGTTGGACAAGATGATGGATGGTTCATCGGCAATTATGAAGAAGCCGTTCCTCACGAAACCGCTCGGAATTCGTCAACGGGAATCAACAAATACACTTGCAGTAGAGGATAAAGATATTGCTCAGGCACTCCATTTCATACGCAACCATGCGTTGGAGAATATCAGAGTCAATGACGTTCTCAGTGTAATTTCACTTTCGCGCAGAACATTTGAGCATCGCTTCAAGACATGGGTTGGCTGTACACCTCACGAAGAAATACAGCGGGTACGCATGAACCGGGTGAAAACCTTTCTCACTGAAACATCTCTCTCCGTACAGGAGATTGCAAAAAGAACAGGCTTCGAACACGCCGAGTATTTAGCGGCTGCGTTTCGCCGCGAAAATGGCCTGACCCCATCTGAATTTCGTTCACGCGAATCAAATTATTCCTAACACGACGCTGGTGACCAATTATGAAAGACACCATAGCAGGACAGTACCTACTCATTCTGACACTCTTCTTCGCAAGTATTCCGACTGCGGCTGGAGAAAACATTCTTCTCCACCAACCGTCAAAAGACTGGGTCCCACTCTTCAATGGAAATGACCTCTCTGGATGGACAGTAAAAATAACTGGCCATCCTCTCGGTCAAAACTTTCAAAATACATTTCGAGTCGAAGATGGGATACTGAAGGTTTCCTACGATGACTACGAACAATTTGATGATCAGTATGGACATCTATACGCGAACATCCCGTACTCGAAGTATCGTCTGCGCATGGAATATCGCTTTACTGGTGAGATGATGAAGGATGCTCCCAAGTACGTAAATTTAAATAGTGGCGTAATGATTCATTCACAATCGCCTCAAAGCATGAAAATGGATCAGAAATTTCCTGTCAGCTTAGAGTTTCAGTTTCTTGCTGATGAGGGAACTGGAAAACGACCAACAGGAAATGTTTGTACACCAGGAACAAATATTGAAATCAACGGACAACTTGTTACTCAGCATATTGTGAAATCTTCTGCACCCACGTTTCCTGCTCACGAATGGGTTCGTATTGAAATTGAAGTTCGGGGAAATGACGAAGTGATTCACCGCGTCAATGATCAGGAGGTTCTACGCTACGAGCACCCACAACTTGACCCGGAAGGACGGGTGGAATCTGCTGACGGACTCTCTGCCGCAGGCACGCCCTCAAGCCTGCACTTTGGATTCATCGCATTGCAAGCAGAAGGTCAGCCTGTATGGTTCAGAAATATTGAACTGCAGTCACTTGAATAGTTGTATCATAAGACCTTTCTAACAGGGCGATTCCAATGGATGCGTCAACGTATAACCTTTTCTTCAATTGGGTAATCGCATGTGCTAGCAACGCTGGCCCACCTGATCGCTTATCGTCTCATGGGAGGTTCCATGCCTTCACGCCCACGTAGAAAAAAAAAGGTCCGCTCACCTGACCAACAGACCGATTCTCGTTGCTCAGAAGAAAGCCGACCTTGGCTCGAAACCGTCATAACAGGAGCACTGATTGCAACGTCCTTCCTCAGTGCGTTTCTTCTTTTCCAAGTACAGCCAATCTTGGGCAAGATTATTTTGCCTTGGTTTGGAGGGAGTCCAGCAGTATGGACGACGAGCATGTTTTTCTTTCAGGTTGTGCTTCTGGCAGGGTATTGCTACGCACATTTCCTGAATCATTTTTTTTCTCTTGTTGTACAGGCATGCATTCATGTGATGGTCATTGGAATCGCGGTATTACTCCTCCCGATCTATCCATCTGATTCATTAAAAACAATCAGCCTTGATATCAATCCAACATGGAATGTTCTTGAGGTCCTCAGTCGAACTGTAGGGGTTCAATTTTTCCTTCTCTCAACGACTGCACCACTGACGCAGGTGTGGTGGCAGCGAATCTCTTCTCGTTCACCCTACTGGCTCTATGCGATTTCAAATCTGGGCTCCCTTTTAGCCTTACTCAGCTACCCTTTCCTTGTCGAACCATTATTAGGCACGCAGTGGCAAGCGTTTATGTGGGCTATTCTCTTCACGTGCGTTGCGGTCCTCATCACATGCTGTTGTATCGCATCGGTCCGTCTTTATCAGAAAAAGACAACAACAGATTCCGTGCAGGAAGCTGCTCCTACAGAAGCACGCCCTTCATGGCAGCACTATGCCACATGGATATTGCTCAGTAGTTGCGGATCTATTCTCCTGCTTTCCATGACCAATCACCTGTCTCAAAACGTAGCTGTAGTGCCATTTCTTTGGGTTATGCCACTGGCGGTGTATCTCCTATCTTTTATTTTGACTTTCAGTGATCTCGAAATCTATCACCGAAACCGATTCGGTGCAGTAATGCTGGCATCCACAACCGTCTGTTCAATTCTTTATGCAAATGATTCATTGATCAGCAACATTGCCCTCGTCGTGATCATTCATCTGATTGCACTTTTCTCTGGCTGTATGGTTTGTCATGGTGAACTTGTCCGGCAAAAACCATCGTCGCTTCACCTTACGGGTTTTTATCTAGCGGTATCAGCAGGGGGAGCTCTCGGTGGATTTTTTGTCAGCATTCTGGCACCGCAGATCTTTTTGCAATATTTTGAATATCCACTTGTGCTCATTGCATGCTGGGGAATTTTTATCTGCGTCGCCTTGCGAGACAAAAAAGGAAAGCTCTATCGAGGGAAGCCTGTTTGGGCATGGGCACTCATCGTGCTCATGTTTGCATGCTTTGCACATTTTCTTCAACGGGGAGTCATGGAAACTACCTCAGATGCCTTCATCCTGAGGAGAAATTTTTATGGCGTTCTTTCGGTGTATGGCTTTGCGGGTGATCAAGGCCCTGAACTCGGCCTACGAAATGGCACCATCCGACATGGCGAGCAATACCTCGATGAGGCAAAGAGGGAGGAACCAACCAGTTATTACATTGGATCATCTGGCTTGGGCTATGTGATGAAATACCTCGACGATCGTCCCAACAGAAAGGTTGGAATGCTCGGACTTGGGGTTGGGACAATTGCAGCGTATTCAAAAAAAGGAGATGCCTTTCGAGCCTACGAGATCAATCCTGCTGTGATTGACATAGCAACGTCACCAGACGTATTTAGCTTCTGGGAATTACTCGAAAAGCGAGGAGCCTCAGGCACCATTGTTGAAGGAGATGCCAGGCTGGCGCTTGAGAATGAATTGAGCCGAGGAACTCCCCAAGAATTTGACCTGCTTGTTTTAGACGTCTTTTCAGGAGATGCAATTCCTATTCACCTTCTTACTCGCGAGGCTTTTTCTGTCTATCTTGATCACCTGGCTGAGAATGGAGTGATTGCTATTCATGTCAGTAACAGACACCTCGATCTGGCTCCTGTCGTCCATGGACTGGCAAAAGAGCGTGGTCTCAAATCGGCGTACATCAATGACGCAGAAAGTGAAAGCACGTGGATGATTGTTGCTACCTTGACACTTTTACAGGAGATTGCAGCGGCGTCCGACCAAGAGTATCTCGATAAACCGCTGGATGACTCCTTGGTGTACTGGACTGATGATTACAGCGATATCTTTAGCATCCTAAGATTCTAAGTCGCGTATCCTCCTGCAGGACCCTATCTTTCAGGAAAGTTCATTCATGCGTAGAATTTCTCTTGTCAAAGCGCCCGTAGCTCAGTTGGATAGAGCATGGGATTTCTAATCCCAGGGTCACAGGTTCGAGTCCTGTCGGGCGTACTGTTTTACGTTTGCAAAATGGGAGCGACACGGGGATGAGCTCTCGGGGCGATTTCACGGTGCGGCAGATGTAGCCACTTATCCGCAGTGCCGACAATACTTTGCGATCATCCTCGCATCGTGTTAACGCCCTCGGTTTTCTGTCGTGCAGCGCCACGCTCGATGGTCGTGATCGGTTCATTAGAATAGATAACGACTCTAGGAACTTACACATAACGCCAAGAATCACCGAACTCGTTTCACTATCTATCACAATTGCTGCAACTTATATTTAGTTACCATATACGAAGCAGTCATACTTCATTGAGCCCCTGCGAACTCAGCTAATTTCTCACACACCAATCAAATGAATAATGCTGGTTAGAAGAAATCACATGCAACATATCTCCTTCCCGAACGTCATTCTTACGTTTCTACTCGGCACACTCGCACATGGCTCCATCGCTGGAGACTGGAATCGATTTCGTGGACCGGATGCGACGGGTGTTGCAGCAAACCATGACAATCTACCACTGTCGTGGACAACGACTAGGAATGTGAAGTGGGTGACAGACGTCCCTGGCTGGGGATGGTCAAATCCAATCGTTTCAGGAGACAAGGTTTTTTTGACCACGGTCGTCAGCGACAAACCAATCCAAATACCAAATAAGGGGCTGTATCTGGGACAGGGCGTACGAGAACCAGCAAAGGGCGTACATCAATGGCTGGTGTACTGCTTTGACCTGAAAAGCGGTGATGTGCTCTGGAAACACCAAGCCCATGCCGGCCAGCCTTCCGTACCGCGTCATCCCAAGAGCACCTACGCCAGTGAAACACCAACCACTGACGGCCAAAGGCTGTATGTGCTCTTCGGTGATCTGGGGCTCTACTGCTATGACTTTGATGGCAAGAAGGTATGGTCACACCCCATCGAGCCGAAAAAGACATTTCAGGATTACGGCGCTGCCGCATCGCCGGTGGTCCATGATGGCCAGGTATTTATCGTCTATGACAACTTGGAAGACTCATTTATTGCAAGCTTTGATGCGGTTTCAGGACAGCAACTGTGGAAAAGAAAACGCAATGAAAAACGATCATGGGCGACACCCTTGGTCTGGCAGAATACCCTTCGCACAGAAGTTGTCGTTCCAGGGCTGAATCGAAATCGCAGCTACTCACTTGATGGACAACTGCTGTGGGAGTTTGACGGACGCATGTCTAGTCTTGTCATTCCATCACCCTTTACCGCTCATGGCCTGTGTTATATCGCCTCCGGCTATGTTGGAGACAATCATCGACCAACATTTGCCATCAAGCCGGGTGCCCATGGTGACATCACCCCACAAGATACTTTTGATACAAGTGATTTTATCGCATGGTATGACGGCACATCATCGTCATACAACCCATCTCAGATCGTATACGGTGAGTACCTGTACACCCTCTACGATCGTGGCTTTTTCACATGTCACCATGCAACAACCGGTCAGGAGATCTACGGCAAGCAGCGTTTTTCTCCGAATGGTTCTTTTACAGCATCACCGTGGGCGTATAACAACCATCTATTCTGCTTGAGTGAAGATGGATGCACGTACGTTATCAAGCCTGGGCCAGAGTTTGAAATTATTGGACTCAATGACCTTGATGAACTCAGCCTCGCATGCCCGGCCGTAGCAGACGAAAACCTACTTATTCGTACAGCCACGAAACTCTACTGTTTGACACAAGGTGTGAATCTGGATCCTGCCAAGGCAGCAACAATACAACCACGCGCGAAGGCGTCTGAGTACCGAGATATTTTCACTGCTGTGCGTGAAGGTAAGCCAGCGGAAGTAAAAAGGATGTTGGACGCTGGTATCTCGGTTAACGAACGCCAAGGCCGCAATGGCCAGACACCGTTGTCCGTTGCAGCGATCTACGGCAAGACCGCAGTCGCAAGACTTCTCCTTGAACGAGGCGCTGATACCACACTTGCCAATCAGGATGGTAACACCGCTCTTTTCATTGCGGCATTCTTTTGCCATCAGGATCTCGTAAAGCTGCTTCTTCAGCACGGCGCATCACCACTCAAACAAAATAAACGTGGCCAGACGTCCATCGATGTTGTTTCATCTCCATGGACAGACGTATTGGCTGGCACATATCGGTCCATTGGACAGAAAACTGGCCAAACGTTGGACCTGGAGCAAATCCGTCAGACTCGTCCAACAATCCTAAGCCTTCTGGAGGAACAGTCGCAGGAGCGAACGACGAAAGAGCACACGAGTCATTGATCACACAGAGATTGATCTGCATGGTATAAAAGTAAACGTTTCAACTTGTCACCTAGAGGCTCATCGGTTAAGCGTCACACATATTTCGATTCGGGGGAGAGTATGTCTATCAATGTTGCAATGATTGGTCTTGGTTTTGGCGCAGAATTTATTCCGATCTATCAACACCATCCAGATGCACATATAGCAGCCATCTGTCGTCGGGACGAAACATTACTTCACAAGGTTGGAGATCAATTCGGCATCGATAACCGTCTGACCAATTACGACGACGTTCTCAAGGATCCGAACATTGATTGTGTTCACATCAACAGCCCTATTCCTGATCATGCGTGGATGTCATTGAAGGCTTTGGACGCAGGCAAACATGTGATGTGTACAGTGCCCATGGCAACAACAATCGATGAGTGCCAACAGATTGTTGAAAAAGTACAGAAGACCGGACTGAAGTACATGAT
Organism: Planctomycetaceae bacterium; assembly: GCA_902629495.1. The sequence goes on along the minus strand of CACORA010000007.1, from coordinate 64,515 downwards.
GGCTGAGACTGTTGTTTACAGTCGAGAATTCCTGTTCATCAAAGATATGTACGAAAAGGGTGAGCTTGGAAAAATTCAACATCTTGCTGCTTCCCACCCTCAGGATATGGATGGATGGCCATCCTATTGGGAAGAAATGATCCCGATGCATTATGCAACCCACGTTGTCAGTCCTTGTCTCGGCTTGATCAACGGTTGTGCTGAATATGTGTCGTGTTTTGGATCAGGCACCGTCCGTGACGATATTGCTAAGAAATCTGGAAATCGATTTGCTGTCGAAACATGTCACATCAAGGTGAAGGACAGTGATCTGACGGCTCATATATGGCGATTTCTTTACGACGTCGCTCGCCAATACCGCGAAAGCTTCGACGTGTATGGCACAAAAAAAAGCTTTGAATGGACATTGATCGAGAATGAACCTCATGTGCTTCATACAGCGAAAAAGCCGGAACCAGAAATTCCGGAAGCTGTCGACGTGCCAGACTTTGCACACCTTCTTCCTGAAGCCATACAAAAGTTTACGCGTCCCCAGGAAATCCATGATGCTGATCACTTGTCGTTCATTCAAGGTGGTGGTCACGGCGGATCACATCCTCATCTTGTACATGAATTTGTGAGTGCCATTCGTGATGATCGTGATCCATGGCCAAATGCTGTCCAATCAGCCAATTGGACGTGTGTTGGCATTTGTGCTCATGATTCAGCGATGAATGGAGGGAAGATCGTACAGCTTCCCGATTTTACACTTCGCTAATCGTTGAACCTGAGTGCGTGTGTCTCTTTTTCTTTCTTCTGTTGGTGGAGAGACGATTGCTTGGAGAGTCCCGGGGGCTGATTGCAGGAGGTATTGTCGTTTGAACTCTGGAATAAAAATGAAGATGCCTATAGATACAGAGGGGCAACATCTGATTGCGATTATGACCATTGACGACTGTCCACCAAAGACTGCCTCTTGGAAGTATGCTCTCACCTGCGTACTGATTATTCTTGGAAGCTTGTTCGCTTATGACTTCAAGATATCAGCAGCACCGTCAAGGCATCACCCAAATGTTCTATTTATTGCGGTTGATGATCTGCGACCTGAATTGCAGTGCTATGCATCTCAGGTGATGAAGCCACGTGCCATCACACCACATTTGGATCGTTTGGCAGCATCCGGAATTTTATTTTCTCACGCCTACTGTAATCAGGCTGTCTGCGGTGCCTCTCGCCTCTCTTTGATGACCGGCCTGTATCCAGAATTTACAGGGGAGCGCACGTACCACGTGACCGATTGGCGGACACGCTGGCCTCATGTTGTAACGATAAATCAACACTTTAGAGCCAATGGTTATACGACCGTCGGCCTAGGAAAAATATATCATGGCACCGCTGGCCCAGGTGTCGATCCAGCCAATTGGTCCGAGTGGATTCAGGTGAAAGGAGCAACCTATGCACATCCAGAAAGCATGCTGAATATGCGAACGTCACGAACATCTGCTCCCGGAGCACAGACAACAAAAAGCCGTGGGCCATGTACTGAATCTGCAGACGTAGAAGACCACGTGTATGCTGATGGCATGCGAGCCAGAGAAGGCGCGCGTCAAATACACACACTTGCTCAATTAGACAAACCTTTTTTTCTTGCTGTTGGCTTTACCAAACCACACCTCCCTTTTAATGCTCCCACGAGATATTGGAACCTCTACCAACGTGTTGATTTTGCACTTCCGGACAACCGCAGCTGGCCCCCTGGCTACCCGGAATGGGCGCGCAACCGTCAACCAGGTGAACTCCGAGCGTATTCAGATGTGCCTTCTCGAGGGACACCCGCTGATTATCCAGATGAACTCAATAAACGTATGCTGCACGGGTATCATGCATGTGTAAGCTACACGGATAGAAATGTTGGCGTGTTGCTTGAGGCCTTGGAAACAGCAGATATTGCCGACGACACCATTGTTGTTTTTTGGGGGGACCATGGCTGGAAACTGGGCGACCATACATCGTGGTGTAAGCACACAAATTTTGAATGTGATACACGTGTTCCCCTAATTATTCGAAACCCGACAATGCCGAAAGCCCAAGGCACCTCCGAAGCGTTGATCGAACTGATCGACGTATATCCAACACTGTGTGAATTATGTGCACTTGAGCCACCTCAACACCTCCAAGGCAAGTCGTTTGCTCCAATTCTCAAGAATCCCAGTATCGCTCATCGTGTCTACGCATATTCTTCGTATCCCCACACAAACTCAAAAACAAAACAACGCGTGATTGGACACTCCATACGGAGCACGCGCTTTCGTTATACTGAGTGGTGGGATCAGGAACGTGATGAAGTGGTTGCTCGTGTTGCAACTGATATGAAAGCTGATCCAGGTGAAACAACAAACATACTTCCAAGTCAGACATTTCCCATGAACCAGTGGTCCACGCATCTGAGACAGCGTGTCATTCAATCGAGAATGAGTCCATTGAAGTGATTACTTTTCTTGAATACCTTTCATAAAAAATCTTGCTTGAGGAAATAAATATGTGTTTTTTGCTTGTGTTTCTTTTACTTCTATTCCTTGGTCAAACCCAAGCAGATGAATCTCTCCATCCAAACGTCGTTTTGATCTATACGGATGATCAAGGATATGGAGATGCAAGCTACCTGAACCCTGACTCAAGGTTCAAGACGCCGAATATCGATCGGCTGGCACAAGAGGGTGTCTGTTTTACAGATGCCCATTGTTCTGACACAGTCTGCACACCTTCACGATATGGACTTCTCACTGGGCGATATAGCTGGCGGACTGAACTCAAGCGTGGCGTGTTTAATGCAGAAAGAAAATGTCTGATTGATGACAGTCGACTGACGCTTGCGAGTTTGCTCAGAAATCATGGGTACCAGACTGCGATGGTGGGCAAGTGGCACCTCGGAATGGATTTTCCTGGGACACGCGGCATGCGAGACTGGACACAACCAGTGCTCGATATGCCACTCGATAAAGGATTCGAATACTTTTGGGGAATTCCAGCGTCTATGAACTATGGGATCCTGGCATGGTTTGATGGGCGTTTTGCTCACAACCCACCAGTTCAGTTCACCCAAAAAAAGCGAAATAGTATTGCGATCGCTGACTACCGGATCATGCCCCCATATGAAACAACCGCCGATGTGAGATCAGCAGATGAACATGGGAAATTTACAGGGAAGCTCGAAGTTGCAAAAGATTTCATTGATATCGCGTGCCTTGATAACTTCACAACAAAAGCAATTGAGTGGATGCAACAACGGGATAAAAAAAAGCCTTTTTTTCTGTACCTGCCCTATACCTCACCGCATAAACCAGTGATTCCAATGGAACAGTTTCGCGGGAAGGGTCGTGCAGGGGCATATGGCGAATTTATGATTGAAACAGATTGGCATGTTGGCCGTCTCCTTGACTTTCTTGAACACGACAAGATTGCAAACAATACCATTGTTTTGTTTAGCAGTGATAACGGCCCAGAGCGAACGTGGACGGAAAGAAAAGAGAAATTTGGCCATGCGAGCAACCACATTTTTCGTGAAGGAAAACGCTCAATTTATGAAGGAGGACATAGAGTGCCCTTCATCGTTCGTTGGCCTGCTGGCATTGTGAACCCTGGGCGCTTATGCGCACAGCCTGTGTGTCAAACAGACGTACTCGCAACACTTGCTGAGCTGTTGGATGATGTATTACCTATCAACGCAGGAGAGGATAGTCAGAGTTTTCTCTCGGCTCTTACCTCTCAGAAAACAGATAGTCGTCTCCCCATCATTCATCACGGAAGTAGCGGGCAATTTGCCATTCGCGATAGGCAGTGGAAGTTAGTGATGGGTAAACAAAAATCTCAAAACCGAGAACTCTACAACCTTCTCAATGACCCAGAGGAGATGGTGAATGTCATTGAATCACACCAGGATATTGCTGATACACTGGAAAAACAATTGACGAGCATCGTAATTACTGGGCGTACAACAGAAGGTCCCCCGACTCCTAATGACACTCCGTATTGGCGTGACCTTCATTGGATGTCTGAACAGGATTACGCTCGTTTCCATACCAACTAATGTGCCCGATAGACGAACATACTTATGCACGAAACTCTGGAGTCCTTTATGAATAAGTTCTTTTTTTTCTTGGCCTGTTCCAGCATTGCCTCTGGCGTTGTTCTCGAATCTCACGCAGCCTCTCCGGCATTTGAAAGGAAGCCAAATATCATTCTTGTTATTACTGATGATCAGGGCTACTACGACCTTTCCGGGCATGGAAATCCAGACCTCGCAACGCCAAATCTCGATGCGTTACGGAAGGAAAGTCTTCGCTTCACTCGATTTCAAGTCAGCCCGACCTGTGCTCCCACTCGTTCAGCAATTATGTCAGGACGATCACCATTTTATGTTGGCGTCACACACACCATCCTTGAGCGGGAACGCATGAAACTCGACGTTCCAACAATGCCTGAAATGCTGAAGCATGCAGGATACACCACCGCCATTTTTGGAAAGTGGCATCTTGGTGACCAAGCGCCGTATCGACCAGAACAACGTGGATTTGATGAAGTCTTTATTCACGGAGCTGGTGGCATTGGGCAGTCCTATCAAGGTAGTTGTGGTGACGCACCAGGAAATAAATATTTTGACCCGGCAATCCTACACAATAACTCCTTTGTAAAAACAAAGGGGTTCTGTACAGACATTTTCTTTAATCAGGCAATGCAGTGGATCGAGTCACAAAAAGACTCACAACCATTTTTTGCCTACATCGCAACCAATGCTCCTCACGGTCCTTTTATCGCGCCTGACTCCTACAAGAAAAAGTTTCTGGACGCTGGCCTTCCGGAAAGAACTGTGGGGTTCTACGGGATGATTGAAAATATTGATGACAATATTGGTCGACTCTGCCAAAAGATCGATGAACTTGGTATTGAAAATAACACTCTGTTCATTTTCATGACTGACAATGGGCCGTCGGCCTCAATCTACAATGGTGATCATAAAGGGAAAAAGGGAAGTGTTGATGAAGGCGGCACGCGTGTTCCAAGCTTCTGGCGATGGCCTGGTGTTCTGAAGCCAGACACCGATGTCGATCGTATCGCAAATCATTTTGATATCCTCCCAACATTTGCAGATATTGTCGGAGGGCATCCAGAGCAAAAAGAACTTCTTCATGGAAGAAGTCTTGTACCACTTCTCAAAAACCCGACAACTCCCTGGGAAGACCGATTTCGTTTCTTCCACAAAGGTCGTTGGAAAGAAGGTGAGGCAGCAGCTTCGCGTGATGTCAACTTTGCCGTACGCAACCAGCGTTATCGATTGGTTGGTCGTAATGAACTCTACGACATGGAAAATGATCCCTCGCAAAAGGTCAATGTCATCAAACAACACACACAACTCGCAAAGCAGATGAATGCTGCATACGATGCATGGTTTGATGACGCCGTACCAAATATGGTGAATGAGGATGCTCCACTGACGGGCCACAATACATTTCATCTGCTTTTCTGGAAACAGTATGGAATAGATATACCCCCGGTGAAAAATCGCTCAAAGACGACGTCGGAGAAGAAACAAAAAAAGTAGTGGTTTTGGTAAACTGAATCTTGTCGGAGAAAATCTAAACTCCTTCCAGAACTCTAGAGCCACATCTCCCCTCACAACTTCCTGTAGTCATGGCACTTCTCATACGGATATTTTTTGTAGTATCGATGAGTTGTTTGGCAGGAACGTGTTGTTCGAGACTATTGGCAAAAGGCCCTGAGCGATTACTCGATCACTTCCCTGAAGCAGCCCAATCTGGCTGCATGGCGTGTCACCAGGAGATTGAGCCGATCCGTGAGATTGGTTCAAAAATGCTTGACGAGATTATGGCCAAGGGAGCCGAAATGGGGGATCCGGCCGGCTGTGTTGTATGCCACAATGGAGACCCTCATGAAACACAGGATGTACTCCTGGCGCATGGCGGAAAAGACTTTTACCCGGATCCCGGAAGTCCATGGGTCAATGAAAAAACCTGTGGGCGTTGCCACGCTGAACAGGTCAATGTTCAGTGGCAGAGCCTCATGATGACAGAGGCTGGCAAGATCCAAGGAACATGTTGGTCTTTTGGTGCGCTGACTGGTTATGAACATCGCTATGCAAACTATGCAGTTGAAAATCCTTCTGATCCTACCGTTCGCCTGGGAACCAATGCCTACAGGCAGTATATGGAAAAGCTGACTGCATTAGAGCCAAACGTATTCGTAAAGAAGCATGAACCCTTACCAGAAGCATTGAAGTTCAATGAACTTGATAAATTGCATGACGACCCATCCCTCGCCGCTTTCACATACATCCGTCAGGAGTGCAATCGCTGTCACCATGCAGTGAAGGGTCGCTCATCTCGTGGAGATTTCCGTGGCATGGGATGTTCTAGTTGTCACATCCCCTACGGAAATGAAGGACTGTACGAAGGATCAGACCCAAGTATCTCCCGCGAAGAAACAGGTCATCCCCTCACACATCAAATTCAAGGCACCCGAGACGCGGATGTCACAATCAACGATGTGACCTATCATGGACTGGCAGTTGAAACATGCACGACCTGCCACAATCGTGGAAAACGAATCGGTGTATCATTTCAGGGCCTCATGGAAACGCCGTATGCATCTCCGTATGATGAAAACGGAACAGAGCAACCAGGGCTGCACACCAAGCACTACATAGCCATGGAGCAGGACATTCATTACCAAAAAGGCATGAAGTGTCAGGATTGTCATACCTCGATTGATGTACATGGCGACGGTTTTCTTGCTCCAACTAATCTGGCTGCCGTTCAAATTGAGTGTTCTGACTGTCACGGCACCCCTGATCAATTCCCATGGGAGCTGCCTCTCGGATTCATGGATGAATTTGCAAGTACCGTTGCAACAGGGAAGCCTCGTGGTCTTGCACAACAACAACTCCCCCATACATGGGCGGGAGCAACCCATGAACGGCTTGATGGATTCTTACTGACGGCTCGCGGCAACCCGTATGAGAATGTTGTTCGTGACGGTGATGAAGTTGTTATCTATACAGCTGAAGGCAAAGACCTCCGCCTGAAACCACTTAAGAAACTTGTTGCAGAAAACGCGATCAGTCAGCGAGGTCTTGTATCCATGCAAGGTGTTTCTAAGCACCTCAATCGAATGGAGTGCTACACATGCCATGCAAGCTGGGCACCACAATGCTTTGGGTGCCATGTCAAAGTTGACTACAGCCAGAAGGATCTTTGTCCAGAAATTGACGCATCAAAGATGGGTTTCGACTGGATTGCAGCAGGGCGAAAGCATGCGACCGAAGAGCATCGCACAGATGGAGGTGAAACGGACTATGACCTCATGATACCTGGGAAAGTCAGTGAACTTAGGAGCTATCTGCGATGGGAAGAACCGATGATGGGCATCAATGGTGAAGGGCGAGTCACTCCTCTTGCGCCCGGCTGCCAACCATCTGTCACAATTATTGGTGCAGACGGAAAGCCTGTTCTCACAAATCATATTTTCAAAACTGCTGCTGGGTTGGAGAGAAGTGGTGACGAAGGCCAGCTTGCCATTGACATGAGTCCGGTACAGCCACACACCATGACAAAAAATGCGCGAACCTGTGAATCGTGCCATGCTTCCGATAAAGCCCTCGGGCTGGGAATTGGTGGACCACGTGCATGGGATGAAGAACACACCGTTGATCTTGAAACAACAGATGGCACTATTCTTTCCAAAAATGCACGCCCTCAAATGGGCTCTATTGATAATTTGGATCATGACTGGTCGCAGATTGTTGATGAGCAAGGAAATCAACTTGCAACTGTTGGCCATCACTGGAAACTGTCTCGTGCCTTCAATAAAAAAGAACTAACACGAATGAATCGGGATGGAACCTGTGTGGCATGCCATAAGGAAATACCCGAAAACTCAGCGGCTATCAATCTTTTGCATCACGTCGCAAAATACACAGGGCAATTACCCGTTTCCTCATCTGAGCATGGGAAGCTCGTCAATAAAATTGTTCTGACTTCAGCATGGGCTCAAGTACTTGTCGCCATGGGTTTGATCGCCGGTGTTTTTGGTAGTGTTTATTGGATGGCACGGCACCGAAGCGAAACCACATGAGAGGAATGATGACTGCAAAGGGCCTTTTTCCTGATCTACTTTTTGCTTGGGGGAATGAGTTCGACCGTGACTTCATTCTCCCCTGGATGCAGTTCAATGTCTGAATCACGTGGCAGAAAACCTTGATAAGGAATCTTCGCAACCTTTGCCTCCGCTTCAGGCATGGGCGGAAGGTTAGGAGATGTGAAACGAACTGCCCAACGCGTGCAAAAGCCTGCAGCACCGGCTTCCAGATGCATAGAAAACGTACCATCGGAAGCAATATCCGCCATACCAGGACGTCCTGGCTCCCCATTGGTTCCCTCATCAATTGGGGAGAAAATAATGCTTCCTCCTCTAACCGGTTTTCCGTCTGTGAGTACGACCCCCGTCACATCAGCAGATGGTGCAGAGCAACCCGTAAGAATGCAGGTGCAGAACACACAGAAAAACAGGTGGAGGTATGTCACCGGTGATGACTCCCAAAAAATGAATGCGATGAGTGAAAAGAGATTACCACTGAATGCTCACTTTTTCTTTGCCATTCCTCGTACCAATGGCCTGATAGACCACACTATCCATACTCTCAGAAAGGGTTTGGATACTTCCATCTACAAAAAGAAAGTTTGCGACTCCAGGATGCTTGCTTCCAAAACAATTATCTGATGCTGAGACCGTCTTCGGGCTATTGATCGGATAGTTTCCATCAATGAAACGAAATACATTTCCGAGTCCCTGCATGTCCCCACAAGCATTGCCTGTATTTACCTTGCTCGTGGGAGAAATTGAACCAGGGTTATTGCCCACGCCCCCAGCCCAAGCCGGGAAACTCACTGTATCTGTTTTCGTTCTACTCAGGTTCAGGCTTTCAGTAATTTCCCCAACAAAAACTGTTTTACTTGTGCCATCCAGAATATCAGCGATGGATGCAGCAAAATTATTATAGTTATGATTTGAATGCGTAAGCATTCCATTCCAGGCATCCGTTTGTAACACAGTGGTTCGAGACGGATTAGAACCACCGCACGTATACGTGAGCGATGATCCTGATGCAGCAAACCATGCTGGAGAACTTCCGATATTGCCACAGTAATTTGATTTGGCAAATGCTCCATAACAACTATTTTGTGGGTGAGTCGATAGTTTGGGAATAATATCAGCTGGACATGTATAGGTCGAAATGGGCGTTCCTGCGACGCCTCCTGGGATGCTTGATCCTGTTGCAATATTTGTTGCCTGCTGAGCGTGAGTCAAGGAATCGTGACTGAAGGAAGTACGTCCTCTCCCCATATCTGGAGGAGAGAAGGGAATCAATCCTGGATCTGAATCCCCCATCGCAGCATCGTACAGGCCTGACTCTTCCATGTACGGAATAATCCAGAAACGCCAACACCAACCATTATTATCATCATCTGCCTCACCCAGTGGGAAATGCCCCATCGAGGATTCAAATGAATGCAACGCCTTCCCAATTTGGGACAAATTATTCGTACACTGAGAGCGACGAGCTGCGGCCCGTGCTGCCTGAACGGCCGGCAGAAGCAAACCAATAAGAACTCCGATAATTGCAATGACAACCAGGAGTTCCACAAGTGTAAAGCCAGATGGTCTTCCATTCTTTTGAGTTTCCATCGAATTTTCCCCTCAAAATATTTGCCAACGAATCAACACAACATCGACTATGTCTCTGTTGTCGCACAGATCTCACCCCAATACTTAAATAGGATACTTGATAACCAGAGGGCCGCACAAGCAATTCAATAACGACCTGCAAGGAATGCTGTTGCGTAGCGGAATACAGGTGCAAATGACAGAGCCTGACCTAGTACATGGTGCTCTTCTCTATTGATTCATGTGATTCATGCCCTTTAGGAAACCACCTAAAATGGAATGTCATCATCGTTAACTTCGGCAAGCGCGTCATTGACAGCAGCGTCTGGCACACCAGATTGATCATCGCCCTGCGAACCGACAACCTGAAACCCCATGGCCTCGGCGCTGAGAAAGTAACGGACATCGCTTGCAGCATCTTTTTGCCACTTACGACCACTGAGACGATATGACACTTCGACATCATCTCCGACATTCAAATCATCAACTGAATCACATCCATCATGGGTAAATTCGAGAGGGATATAGTTCGTAAATCTTTCCTTCTGTTGTTCCAAAACAACCACACGTTTGCGAAAGCCATTCTGGCCATATGTTTTCGTATCATCAATAAAATGAACAATGCCTCGAACACTTGGGTGACTCATCGATCCTTCTTCCTTCTATCAGGGTTACTCTCTACATGAAGCCCATTTTTGAAAATCACATCATATAGTCGTGTGAGGTACACTTCCTACAATCGATTACTATACCCGAGTTCTTCAAAGATCACGAGACTTTCAGCGTCACGACACCTATGGCATGGAATTGGACAACAGTACCGCGGTGGGGCAAGCGACTCATGGTGATATCGGGCACACTCTTCTTACTGTCCTTCTGTACTGCCGGGATCGGATGGTGGTACTGCCATCCAATGGTCAAGCGAACCAATGGCATTCGCTATGGTGAGCGGCAAGAAAAATCATTGTGTTTTGATATTATTCAACCAAAGAAAGCGCATGGAGCTGGAATTCTTGTAATCGTAAGCGGCAGTTGGAAATCAAAACCGCCAGGAACATTGCCAATATGGCTTGTCGCTCCCCTTCTTCGGCATGGTTACACCGTTTTTCCGATTTATCATCTGTCTCAGCCCGACGCGACGGTCATGGAGATTATCAAAGATATTCATAAAGCCACTCGCGTCATTCGTTATCGAGCGGCAGAATATGGCATAGATCCTCAGAGGATCGGTGTCACCGGAGGGAGTTCTGGTGGGCATCTAAGCCTCATGCTGGCTACAGGAGGCGGAGCCTTGCAGGCAGCTACAGATGATCCGAGCGACCAAGTATCAAGTCATGTTCAGGCGGCAGCCATTTTCTTCCCAGTGACAGATCTTTTGAACCTTGGCACATCCACTGAAAATCCAGGAGATGGAGGGCCGCCAAAAAATTATGTCGCAGCCTTCGGTCAAGATACAACAAACATCAAAAAATGGAAAGAGATCGGTGAAGCATGTTCACCTATCTATCACATCACGAAAGATCTTCCACCAATCCGCATCCATCATGGTATTGCCGATACACTTGTTCCATTGGAGCAGTCTGAATGGTTCCGGGACCGGGCGAAACATATGGGACACGATGTAGACATTGTGATTCATCCCCGCGGAGGTCATGGGTGGCTAACAATATTTCTTGATATTTTCTCAATGGCCAGATGGTTTGATAGACACCTTCAATCTAGCTGATGCGTTGAACCGTGATGCTTAAATAGAAAGGGAGCCGCATGTCTCTGTCAAAACATGTAGCTCCCTTCAACGTTTCTTAAGTCCGTTGATTCAACCGCGGGTTCGCACGACGTTAGGAACGCCACACCGATCCCAGCGAATCTTGGCCTCAAAATCACAGCAACAATATGTCACAGTTGTGACACCCTGCCCAATGATTGCACACCGTGTTGACACTGCTGGCACTTCAGCCGCACAGCAACAGGGCACACATAGTGTGACAGGCTCAGGACACCCCGTGCATGGGTTACAGACCATAACACACACCTCAACCGGTGGCGGTTCAGGACAACACGCATCACGATGGCAATGACCAAACAGCCCAGCATCAGCTGATACTGCAAACAGTCCCATCCCAACAATGGCACAAGCCATAAGAAGCGATTTACTTAGATTCATTCCACTTTCTCCGGAGGACAATCAGATCTACGCATTATACGGAGTGTAATTCAAAAAAAACCCTTTACAAAAGTCAGACGCAAATATGGAAAAAGACGAAAAAACGCTATTAAACTGTCTTCCCAGTGTCCTTTCAGGCCATGGTGCAATTGCATGTGATTTCGGGAGGTATAAGGCATCTTTCACCTGAAAACACACACTGGCTGACTATTTCAATGGGTTTCTCACACCCTCTCAGGAAAAAGCCTTCATCAAATTCTTCCAAAAACTGAACCATTTGCTCACAAATGACGTATAGCATGCATCTGTGATTATTGGATGTGTTTCCACCTGAAAGGAGTCGGCACATGGAACGGGATGAGCTACTCAATCTGTGTGAGCAATACGTCAGACAACGACGGCAGGATTCCGCACCGGTCGTCGAGATTGTTGATGGGTATCTCCATGCAGAGATTTCAGAGAATGAAAAAAACTCTCTGCTTTCATTTGTTCTCGGTAATGACTATGAGTTTGAATGTGATGACGGGATGGTCCATCTCGATGACCCTGTTCTGGCAGAATTAGAAGACCCCTCGGATCTCTAGTTGGATCATGAGATAAGTTCAGACAGTTTTTGCCAAAGCGTCCATCCGCCGACAATGAGAAAACCAATTGAGGATATCCACAACAGAATGTCCCATCCTCGAGATGGTACAAGCCGGGAATCAACATCACGATACCTGAAAACCAACACGGCAACGGCTAGTGCCGCCAGCATAATAGCCTGTGAAACACCACTTGCTAAAACCATGGCAACTGGAGCGCGAATAGCCAACGCAAGAATCAGGGCAACTAGTGGCCACACAATCGCAACCCTCCTCGTCCAGACTTTTCGAGCATCTTCATTGTCAGGAACGAAACCTGCCATCACGAGTCCATCTGCAACAATGCGTGAATTGCCATCCGCTGCAGCAAAAAGAGTTGAATATAAGACACAAAAAGCCCCCATCAAAAAAACATTTGCAGCCCATGTACCAAAGACTGGCGCATACATGGCTCCAAGTGATCGCACCATCTCATCACCTTCAGGCAAGAGTCCCAGTCTTCCGAGAGTTGCTGCTCCCAAGAGGTAGAAAGCAACGGTTACAACCGTGTAAACAACCATGGAAGCCCATGCATCAAGTTGCATTACTCGCATCCATCCTCTGGCTCGATCCGCCCATTCCACAGATGAATCCCGTGGGCCAATCGCGCGACCGTATCCTTTCTCAAGACACCAATATGGGTAAAACATCAATTCAGCAGCGCCCACTCCAATGATGCCAAACGTTGCAAGTGCAGCAACGAGCGGTGACCGACCAGCGGCAGCATGTGGCACCGAAGGTATCAGTCCTTTCACAAATTCAGATTGTGATATGGACCATGTCGGGTCAAATTGCAGCATCACAAGTGCCGCAAGGGTTACAAGAGTAAAGCCTCCAACCAAAATAATGGCAAGCCGCTCAATGACTCTGTAACGGCCGTATGCCAACAGGCATGAAGTTGATACAGCTACAACAATAGCCCAGATGGTACCATCGATCGGGGTCGTGAGTTGTTTTTTCCGTTCTTCAAGCTCCTCTATTTCTAATCGGAGGATTGCTGCCTTTTCCACATCACCATCTCGAATTGCTGATGCTTCTGCCACTCGAGCAGAAGCCGCTTTATCATATACACGGTTCCACATACGACCTGTATCAGTCAGCGGTACACCACCACTCAATGTTTGTGAAACCCCAGCAAGAATGCCTCCTTGCTGCACGAGGATAAGTGCTGTCATGATGGCCCAGCCCCAATAGACCCATCCTCGTCCTGCCATACGTGGCCCTGGAACACTATCAAATGCCTGAAGAGGAGTCCGCCCCCACGTGATCGTTGTACGACCAATCTCAATTTGTGCTGCAACCTTGATAGCACAGCCAATGATGATCAACCATAAAAGAGCAAATCCAGCCTCAGCACCGACACGGGTCGCAGCAATCAGTTCACCGGATCCAACAATGGAACTGGCAAGAATGATTCCAGGGCCAAGATAGGCCAAAGAACCTCGAATCGAAACAGGAGGTGGTATGACATCGCCGGTCTTCATATCTGTTATTCCTAAGTAGTGGCAAAGACTCCCCTGAGTGCATACGATAGCTGGTTTCCATGCACCGCACGACTGCTCCATCCTGACACCGAACAACTGACGAATTATGGACGCTATTCAACTCTCTCCCACAGATAATGTTGTCGTTGTGACACAGCGTGTATCCGCAGGAAAAACGATAACCGTCCCAACAGGTAATGTGACGGTACATTCGTCGCTTGATCTCGGCCATAAGGTTGCCTGTTGCTTTATTGACACCGGTGAAACAATTATCAAGTACGGTGTTTCCATTGGGTCAGCCACATGTCCAATTACTCCCGGGGAACATGTTCATCTTCACAACATGAAAAGTGACTATCTTTCAACTCATACTCGACCAGCAGACACTGTTTCACCAAAGGGGCATACGAATGACCATGATTCGTGATGATGCTTTTCTTCGTTCTGATGGTCGCAAAGGCATTCGAAATACTATTGTCGTCGTATATCTTGTGGAATGTGCACATCACGTAGCCCGAGAAATACAACTCCCGTACCGCGATAGAGATGTCCACCTGATTGGCTTCGGCGGATGTTATCCCAATGACTATGCACACAAGATGCTCATCAAACTTTGCACGCACCAGAATGTTGGAGGTGTTTTACTTGTCTCACTTGGATGTGAAGGATTTAATCGTTCTGGATTACTGTATGCTATCCAAGAGTCCGGGAGGCCATGTGAGTTGTTGGTCATCCAGGACTGCGGCGGCACTCAGGCAACTATTCACAAAGGACATGAGCATATCGATACCATTCTCAATTTGATTGAGAATGTACCACGAACTTCCTTCGGCATTGAGGACCTCGTCATTGGCACTATTTGTGGAGGAAGTGATGGCACAAGTGGTATCACGGCAAATCCGGCTATTGGTCTTGCCTTTGATCATTTCATTGAACAAGGAGCCACATGCATTTTTGAGGAGACCGGTGAACTCATCGGTTGCGAAAAAATTCTTGCTGAGCGCGCTATCACAAAAGCCATTGGTGAAGCACTTGTCTCTTCAGTTCGAAAGGCTGCTCGGTATTATTCAACACTGGGGCATGGGAGTTTTGCTCCGGGCAATGCCGACGGGGGCCTGACAACACAAGAAGAAAAAAGCATGGGAGCCTTTTCAAAAAGTGGCTCGTCTGCTGTTACCGGACTCCTCAAGCCCGGAGATGTGCCTCACGCTCCTGGGCTGTATCTCCTTGATGTTGTGCCTGACGGAGATGTCCGCTTTGGCTTTCCAAACGTGAGTGATCCAGCGGAAATCATTGAACTCATTGCTTGTGGAGCTCACATAACTCTCTTCTCCACAGGACGTGGTTCTGTCGTTGGCTCAGCAATCTCTCCTGTTATCAAGGTGTGTGCCAATCCAGAAACATACCGAAAACTTTCAGGTGACATGGATATTGATGCTGGACGCATTCTCGAAGGACGAAACTCTTTGGCCGATGTTGGAGATGAAATAGTCAATCTTGTTCACAACATAGCTGCAGGAGCCGAAACAGTCTCTGAGACACTGGGGCATCAAGAATTTGTTCTTGGTTACAAAACCTTTGAACCAATTGGTCCATCCTGCCACCCTGCGACAGCCTGATCTCACATATGAATTGCCTGACCACTTACAGCTAACGATGCTTCTTTCATCGCTTCGGGCAACGTTGGATGGGCATGACACACTCGTGCAATATCTTCGGCAGTTGCACCAAAGTTCATTGCTGCAGCAGCTTCACCAATAAGATCACCAGCCGATGGACCAATAATATGTACACCTAACACGCGATCAGATGTTGCATCTGCCAACACTTTGACCTTACCAGTCGTCTCATTAATGGTACGCGCCCGACCATTCGCACGAAATGGAAACACCCCTTTATTATAGGGGACCCCATCCGCGACCAGTTGATCTTCCATGATCCCTACTGTTGCAATCTCCGGATGAGTGAAAACAACAGCCGGTATCAGACGATAGTCAACATGAGCCCAGCCCCCAGTCATTCCGTCAATGCATGCAACTCCATCCTCCTCTGCCTTATGGGCAAGCATTGGGCCTGGAATACAATCCCCAATGGCCCAAATACCAGCTGCTGACGTCTGAAAGTGATCATTCACTGGGATACACCCTCGCTTGTCAGTCACAATTCCAACGGATTCAAGACCGATGTCAGTGGTGGCAGGCTGTCGCCCAGTCGCTGCAAGAACTCGGTTACACTCAATTGCTTCGTTACCCTCCACCTCAACAATACAGGTTTCACCGACCCGACGAGCTGACGTGACATTTGTCTGAAGACGAATATCAAGTCCCTGCTTCTTAAAGAGCGAAAGGGCTTCGCTGGCAATTTCAGCATCGATGCCCGTCAAAATGCGATCGGCAAACTCCAGAACAGTGACCTTCGAACCAAGGCGGCGCCATACACTCCCCAACTCCAGCCCAATATACCCTCCTCCAATTACAACGAGATGTGGGGGAACCTCATTGAAAGCAAGTGCTTCAGTACTCGTACCAACGAACGTTCCATCAACTTCTATCCCAGGAAGAACTGTTGATCGACTTCCAACAGCCAAGAGGATCCGAGGAGACTCAACAACACTCATCACTCCATCGGTCGCCAGCACCTCAACCTGCCCTGGCCCTGAAAGTCTCCCGACACCTGCATAGCGAGTAATTTTATTTTTCTTAAGAAGAGCCTCAATTCCCTTACTGAGCGTGGAGACAACTTCATCCTTTCGTCGCATCATCGCAGCTAAATCAAATGCCAGCTTATCAAATTGAATACCATGGGACTGAAATTCATGACCTGCTTCCTCAAACTTGTGACTCGACTCCAGAAGAGCTTTGGACGGAATACATCCAACTCGCAGGCATGTTCCACCAAGCCTCTGCTCCTTTTCAATAATCCCTACATCGAGTCCACGCTGTGCTGCTCGAATTGCAGCCACATAACCGCCAGGACCACCACCAACCACAACCAGGTCATGAGACGCCATGAAAAACTCTTATCAACAAGGACACGGAAAAATGATTCACATGATAGCGAATACATACACTCATATCTGAAAAACATACCTGCTTACATCTGACGCAAGCCATGCCCCAGCCATTCGTAAAGAAATTAAGCTGCATGCGACTACACTTCCAGCATCAACCGGCTTGGGTCTTCGATGGTATCTTTGATCCGCTTCAGAAAAGTCACGGCCTCTCGACCATCAACCAATCGATGATCATACGTAAGAGCCAAATACATCATTGGTCGAACCACGACCTGACCATTCACTGCAACGGGTCGATCCTGAATCGCGTGAAGCCCCAAAATACCACTTTGAGGAGGATTGATGATCGGAGTCGATAGCATGGATCCATAGACGCCTCCATTTGAAATGGTGAACGTGCCACCTTGAAGTTCCTCCAACTTCAATTTGTTTGCTCCTGCCCTCTGTGCAAAATCACCGATCGTTGTTTCAATTTGAGCGAATGACAGCATTTCTGCATTTCGGATGACTGGAACCACCAGCCCTTTCCCGCCACCAACTGCAATGCCAATATCGTAGTAATCACGATAGACAATATGGGGTTCTCGAAATTCTGCATTAACTTGAGGCACAGCACGCAATGCCTCAACAACTGCACGAACAAAGAACGACATGAACCCAAGCTTCACACCGTACCGATCAAGAAATTGATCTTTAAACTTACCCCGAAGAGCCTTCACAGCAGACATATCAACTTCGTTGAATGTTGTTAGAAGAGCAGCATCATGCTGGGCCTCAACCAGACGCTCAGCTATTCGCTGTCGAATCGGCGTGATTAACTGATATCGCTCCTCCCGATTGCTGGCTGCATTTGCCGAAAGCGAAGACGCCGGCTCCATCGTCTTGACAGCTGGTACTTGAGTAGACGGTGCTGGTGGAACTGAAGATGCTGCAACTGCCTTTTGAGCATCTGCCTTCGTGACTCGCGATCCCGGACCTGTCGGCACTACCGTAGAAGCGGGCACCCCCGACTCAGCAAGAACACGCGCTGCCGCTGGCATCACGCGAACCTCGGGGGCAGATGGAGCGGAGGCATTGGGCTCTCCCGATGAAGGCGGGGATGCTGCACCTGGTGCTGCAATTTCCATATAGCCAATAACTTCACCAACCGTTGCCCGTTCCCCTGTTGCCTTCAAAATCTTCGTCAGTGTCCCCGCACTTGGAGCAGGCAACTCCACAGTCGCCTTGTCACTTTCAATTTCAACAATAGGATCATCCGTCGCAACGACGTCACCCTCCTGTTTTTTCCATATACCGATCATCACCTCGGTAATTGATTCACCAACTTCAGGAACCGTTAATTCAAGTGCCATGATAGGAAATCTTCACGCATGGGTAGAAAATGTCAACTGGTAAAAGCAGCAGCGAGTAATTCATTCTGTTCTAAATCGTGACTCTTTTTTGACCCGGTCGCTGGACTCGCGGCACTTTGTCGACAGACTCCAGAAAAAGGAAAGCGGTCCAAAAGTTTGTCACCGAAATGAATACGAAAGAACCGCCACGCGCCCATGTTTTCAGGCTCCTCCTGAACCCAAACAGCCGGTGTTCCCGGAGCATAATTGGCAAGTGCCTCTTCCAGCGAACGACGAGGAAGCGGATACAGTTGTTCAATACGAACAATTGCGACATCGGGACGCCCCATCTCTTGACGACGTTTCTCAAGTTCAAAAGCAACTTTACCAGAACATAACAAAATCCTGCGAACATCTTTTGGAGGGAGAACAGAATCAGGTAACACCCTGTGAAATCGCCCACTGACGAACTCTTCAAGCTGTGAAACACATGCGGGATGCCGAAGGAGACTTTTGGGCGTCATAATCACGAGAGGTTTTCGCCAGACCCGGAGAACCTGACGCCTCAGACAGTGAAAAAGCTGAGCTGGCGTGGTCGGCTGCACAACCTGAATATTATCCTTGGCGGCAAGCATCAGGAATCGCTCAAGACGGGCACTCGAATGCTCCGGGCCCATACCTTCAAAACCATGAGGCAGTAACATCACAAGCCCGGAAAGGCGATTCCACTTATCCTCAGCACTTATGATGAACTGATCAATAACAACCTGAGCCGCATTAACAAAGTCACCAAACTGCGCCTCCCACATGACAAGACCATCCGGACAGTCCAGACTGTAACCATACTCAAAACCAAGAACACCCATTTCGGACAGCGGACTATTATAGATCTCAACCTGCGACTGATCATCCGAGAGGTGCTCGAGCGGACAAAAAGTTTCGTCCGTAAACACATCATGAATCACAGCATGCCTGTGACTAAACGTACCACGCTGACTGTCTTGTCCTGAAAGTCGAACTCGAAGACCTTGCTGTGCTAAGGTAGCCATGGCAAGCGCTTCGCCTGCCGACCAGTCCAGAGGGATCGTGCCATCAGCCATTTTTAGCCGATTGTCGAGAAACTTCTGGATTTTTGAGTGCGGCTGGAAGCCGTCCGGCACAGACACAAGCCGATGAAGAAGATGCTTCAAAACGTCCAGTTGAACACCGGTATCGACGTCTGCAGCATCACGCTCTCGCCCACCAATGTAGAACGACCAAACCCCAGCGATCTCACCGCGATGCACAAACTCATCACTTTTAGCAACCGACAACTCTGAATCAAGTTTTGCGCGATGCTGTTCAGCTATTTGCATCGCCTCATCTCTACTGATTTCTCCCAGCTTAAGAAGCTTCTCTAGGTAGCTCTCATGAACACTTGGCCTACGCTCAATAACCCGATATAAGGCAGGCTGTGTAAATGCGGGCTCATCTGCTTCGTTATGACCGCGCCTTCGAAAGCAGTACATGTCAATCACAACATCCCGCTGAAATTCTCGCCTGAAATCCATCGCAAGACTAACAACTTGTGCAACGGCTTCCGGATCCTCACCATTGACATGAAAAATTGGTATCTGAAGCATCTTTGCAATGTCTGTTGCATACATACAACTTCGCGACTCACGCGGACCAGTGGTGAATCCAATCTGGTTATTTACTATCACATGTAACGTGCCACCCGTACGGTATGCATCAAGCTCACTGAGATTGAGTGTCTCCTGAGTAATGCCTTCCCCAACAAAGGCAGCATCACCGTGAATAAGAATGGACATTCCACCTTGACGTACAACATCACTCTTTCGGTCCTGCCTCGCACGCATCCGGCCAATCGCCACAGGATTCACAAATTCAAGATGACTCGGATTGAAGCAAAGCGTGAGATGAACATTGCGACCATTTGCTGCTTTGTAGTCTGTTGAATGCCCAAGGTGATACTTTACATCGCCTCTTCCAACATGCAGTTCAGGATCAAGGTCAGCAAATTCACGAAAGATTTTCTGAGGACTCTTCCCCATGATATTCGCAAGCACATTGAGCCGGCCACGATGCGCCATACCCAACACAATGTCACCAATTTCGTGAGCCGCCGCTCGCTCAATAGCCATCTCAAGAAGAGGAATAAGGCTTTCCGAGCCTTCTAGGGAAAAACTTTTGGCCCCAAGAAAACGCTTTTGGATAAATTCTTCAAAGACGGCTGCTGTTGTCATTTGATGATAAATACGAAGCTGCTGCCGTCGATCTAATTGAATTCGATTCTCACAACCCTCCATCCGGACCTGCAGCCACTGCCGGACCAAAAGATCATCCATGTGCATAAACTGCACGCCAATAGATCGACAGTACGTATTCCGAAGACGCTTGATAATTTGCCGCAAAGACATTGACTGCGGACCTTCGATCGTATCTGTGGAAAAGGATCGATCCATGTCCTCTTCGGTTAGGTGATAAAAATCGGGGTCCAGCTCCGGCAGGCCGGGCCTTGGTCTGCCAAGTGGATCAATGTCGGCCATCAAGTGACCACGAACACGGTATGCTCGAACTAATTGATCAACACGATCCTGAAGAAAGGCAACGCGATCATCCCCCTGTGATCCAACAGCGATTGACGGAAGCGGAAGAGGCATTGGCTCACCCGCGGGTGCATCCGGCAACTCAACATCTCCATTTGAGATTGCAACGGCATGACCAGAGGCAATTCCATCAGGAGACACAAGCCGATCAGCAATTGGCTTAGCAGGAACGCGACCGGGCGACACCACCCCATTTGCACCTGAGGAGCCACCATTGGATGCCTGCGCGATCGGAGACGAGGCAACAGATGTTGCTGCAGGCTGATTTTTCATCAGCGAATCAAAATAAACCCGCCACTCGGGCTCCACGCTAGCGGGATCCTGCTGATAGTGCTCGAAGAGTTCTTCTAGGAATGCAAGCGACGCCGTTCCAGCCGAGTCGATGCGTTCAAGGATGGTCACAGTCGGGTTCCGTTCATCACATTGCCAACAATAGCCGGCCTGGGCTCTCCAAATATCCTATCACTTCTTTGAGGAAACGGGCTGCCAAAGCTCCGTCAATGATCCGATGATCATAGGAAAGTGAAAGAGGCATCATCAGCCTGGGCTCAACGCGGTCTTCATGCACCATAGGCATTTTTCGAGATCGACCCACCAGCAGAATGGCAACCTCTGGCCAATTAATAATTGGCGTCGAGTATGCGCCACCGATTGCACCTAAATTGCTAATCGTAAAGGTGCCTCCGCGAAGGTCTTCTATGCCATACTGAGCATTTTTAGCTTTCTCAGCCGTTTCTGCTATCGACTGGGCCATCTGAGGGATCGACATTTGATCACAGTCACGAAGGACCGGAACCACAAGGCCTCGTGGCGTGTCGACCGCAAGGCCAACATTTACATAATCTTTGTAAACAATTTCTCCCTTTTCCATATCAACTGATGCATTCACCGCTGGGTGCTGTCGAAGCGACAGGCTAACGGCCTTCACCACAAATGCTAAAGCAGTCAACTTTATATTGTTTTTAGCATATTCTTGGGTACTCGCTTTCCGCAGCTGCTCCAACTCGGTTACATCAGCATCGTCGAAGTTTGTGAGATGAGGAATTGTCGAAACACTTCGGACCATGTTGGTCGCGATCGTCTTCCTCATTCGTGACATTTGCTCACGATGGATAGGGCCCCAATCATCTCGCTCTGTAGAGGATGAAGTCGAACGAGATCGAGACGGAGCAGCGCTTGCCTGCCGAACAGCAGCAATCACATCTTCACGCAGAATACGTCCAGCTGGCCCACTCCCTGCAACCCTTGCGAGGTCAACTCCAAGTTCTCTTGCCAACCGCCGAACCGCAGGACCAGCAGGCTCGACTGACGCTGCGACTGCAAGCCCCTCATCGACGTCAGAAGGCTCCCCCGAACTTGACGCAACAACCTCTGCCGGTGGCTGAGGCGATGGTGCAGCAACCGGGGCAGCTTTGGGAGGAGGAGCCGGTGGTGTGGCTGCCTGTGACGTTTCCGGATTCGCAGCAGCGGCCACTGCTACCTCAGGAACCTTCCCCCCCCCCCGGAAACCTCAGACGCTCCCGCAGGCTCAAGCACAACCAATGGTTGACCAACTTTTACCGTCTCACCTTTCTTGACAAGCACCTTCCCAATTTTCCCACCCGGAGGACATGGCACCTCAATAACTGCCTTGTCTGTCTCTACTTCGAGCAGCGCCTGGCCAGGGTCAATGACATCTCCAGCCGACACAAAGACTGAAACAACATCCCCAGAAGCAATATTTTCACCGAGATCAGGAAGCAGGAATTCGTTAGCCATGAAGTTCTTAAAAGGTTTAAGGAAAAATTTATCTCACTTACATAATAATACGAATTGATCTCCGCGTCAGGCCAAAGCCGCATCGACCTTGTCTGGGTCGATATCAAGCTTCGATATTGCCTCCGAAACAACATGAGAACCAATCGCACCTGCTGCAGCCAGCCGTGAAAGGGTACCGATCGCTATACATTCGGCATCGACCTCGAAATGCCGACGAAGCGGACCCCGAGTCTCACTGCGACCAAAGCCATCGGTTCCCATCGCAAAAAGACCACCAGGAACCCATGGGTCCAACTGCTCCGCAACGGCTCGAACATGATCACTTGCAGCCACAAACACACCCTCTTCTCCTGATATAAGATCCTCAAAATAGCTTGTTCTTGGAGCGTCTTCAGGATGAAGCATATTCCAACGCCGACATGCCTGAGCATCACGACGCAACTCCTTCCAACTCGTCACACTCCACACCGTACTCGAAACACCCCAATGCTCAGCTAGCAACTCCGAAGCACGAAGGACTTCGCGAAGGATTGCCCCAGAGCCCATCAGATGAACAGGCGGCAAACCCGCAGAAGACTCTTCTGAACGCACATCCCTGAGCCGATACATCCCCTTGAGGATACCTTCCTCACAGCCGTCAGGCATTGATGGCATTTCATAGTTTTCGTTGTACACCGTGAGGTAGTAAATCCAATCTTCACCCTTGGCATACATTCGCTCGAGCCCATCGAGCATGATCACAATCGCCTCGTAGACATAGGCAGGGTCATAGGCTCGTACTGTTGGATAAGCCATGGCAAAGAGATGGCTATGGCCATCTTGATGCTGCAAGCCTTCTCCATTAAGCGTTGTCCGACCAGCAGTACCGCCCAACATGAAGCCACGGGCACGACAATCGCATGCCGCCCAGATCAGATCACCAATCCGCTGAAAACCGAACATCGAGTAATAAATAAACATTGGGATCATTGGCACACCATGACTCGCATACGACGTGCCTGCGGCCACAAAACTCGACATGCTGCCAGCCTCGGTAATCCCTTCTTCAAGAATCTGACCGTCCTCCGCCTCTCGATAGTAGAGCAACTGATCAGAATCCACTGGCTCATAAAGCTGGCCGGCATGCGCATAGATGCCACACTGCTTGAACAAAGGATCCATCCCAAATGTACGCGACTCATCAGGAACAATAGGAACGATATACTTTCCTACCTGCTTATCTTTCAATAATTGCGACATCAACGTCACAACTCCAGTTGTCGTAGAAACCTCTCGCCCAGCGCTCTTTTCAATAAAGGGACGATATTCATCGAGCGAGGGCGTCTCGAGCAATGGCGGATTGGCCGGTCGGCCTGGCACATATCCCCCAAGCGACTCTCGTCGCTCCCGAAGATATCGCATCTCCTCCGAATCCTCCGGCGGCTTATAAAAAGGAGCCTTGGCCACCTCGTCATCTGATATTGGAATCCCAAAACGAGAACGGAACGCCCGTAATTCCTCTTCATTGAGCTTTTTCTGCTGGTGCGTCACATTGCGACCTTCTCCAACCTCACCGAGGCCGTAACCCTTGATTGTTTTTGCGATGACAACGGTTGGCTTTCCGTGACACTGCATTGCCGCACTGTACGCAGCATAAACCTTCTCCGGATCATGCCCCCCACGACGAAGCTTTTTCAGCTTTTCGTCCGAAAGATGGGACACCATCTCGAGAAGACGCGGATCACCACCAAAAAAGTGTTCTCGAATGTAATCACCTGGCATGACGGTGTACTTCTGGTATTGACCATCAACAATCTCATTCATTCGTTTGACAAGCAGGCCTTCTTCATCTTTATCAAGAAGCGGATCCCACTCCTCACCCCATATCACCTTAATCACATTCCAGCCAGCACCACGGAAGACTCCTTCAAGCTCTTGAATAATTTTGCCATTCCCTCGCACGGGCCCATCAAGACGCTGCAGATTGCAGTTGATAACGAAAACGAGATTATCGAGTTTTTCACGCGCCGCAAGAGAAATGGCCCCAAGCGTTTCTGGCTCATCCGTCTCACCGTCTCCAATGAAACACCAAACATGCTGCTTGCTCGTGTCCTTGACACCACGATCCTGCAAGTACTTGTTGAAACGAGCCTGATAGATCGCCATGATTGGCCCAAGGCCCATTGAAACCGTCGGAAACTCCCAGAATTCCGGCATCAACCACGGGTGAGGGTAACTTGATAGCCCGCCACCCTCAGCAAGCTCACGACGGAAGTTTTCAAGATTCTTTTCTGTGAGACGCCCCTCCAGAAACGCACGAGAATAAATGCCGGGCGATGCATGACCTTGGAAGTACACCTGATCCCCTGAGTGATCGTCACCGCGGCCTCGAATAAAGTGATTCATCGCCACTTCCACAAGAGTTGCAGATGATGCAAAAGTCGAGATATGACCCCCGATACTTTTATCTTCTCGATTTGCACGAACGACCATCGCCATCGCATTCCAACGAATGATGCTTTTGATTCTTCGTTCGATTTCACGATTCCCTGGAAATGGAGGCTGGCGGTCGGTCGGAATAGTGTTGATGTACGGTGTTGTGGCGGAAAACGGTATCGGCACGCCAAGTCGGTACGCTTCTTGTTCAATAGCCTGTAAAAGATAGGCTGCTCGATCACCACCACGACTGTTGATGACGTATCGAAGTGAATCCAGCCATTCTCGAGTCTCGGTTGGATCAGCATCAACTTCCGAAACCCCATCAGCCAACTCCGGTTGACCAGACGCCTCGGTACCCATTTGACCAATCGACATTGGTGCATGAGCGCCACGAGGTAGATCAGTCGAATTGCCGTCACGATCTCCTTGATTGGCTTCCACCGACACGCTGTTATTTTTATGGTCGATGTCAGAACTGGACATAGCTACTCCGAAAGACTGTACAAAGGGCACAAAACCCTATTATTCATGTGTGAATGGAAGGCGTCTAGGCCGGTTAGGAATCGTGGCTTCTAGGGGTGAAGACCGGCTTAGGCCCCAGGCGCTGACCTGGGCCGATAGATTTCAGTTGCCATGCCAAAGTAGTTTTCTGCTGAAAAAGCCACTGTTTCACCCAGCGTCGGATGAGGATGAATCGCTTCCATGACATCTCTGGCTGAGCATCCCATTTCAATAGCAAGAACACCTTCAGCGATGAGTTCACCTGCTCCTGGACCAACAATCCCGACACCAAGCACCGTATCCGTCTCATTATCAACAAGAATTTTTGTCATGCCATCCGTTCGTCCGAGGGCATGAGCTCGCCCGCTCGCGGCCCATGGATACTTGCTGATTTCAACCTTTCGCCCAACAGCCAATGCTTCCTGCTCGGTTAATCCAGCCCATGCAATCTCAGGATCGGTAAAAACAACTGCAGGAATTGCTCGTGGAGCAAAAAGAGCAGGCTCACCGTGCAGTGCTTCAACAGCGACTTTTCCTTGATGGCTTGCCCGATGCGCGAGCATTGGCTCTCCACATACATCACCAATCGCAAGAATATGAGGATCAGCGGTTCGCTGTTGACCGTCGACTTCAACAAAACCTTTGTCGTTCACAACAACCTGAGTATTTTCAAGTCCAAGGCCATCTGAGTTTGGGCGTCGACCGACCGCCACAAGTACTTTGGAAAAATCCGCGACAGCCTGCCCTTCCGGACCTTCAAAATGAACGGCTATTGATGCCCCCTGCTCCTTGAGCCCAGCTACTTTCGTTTGGAGGTGAATATGCTCGAAAAGCCCTTCAAGCCTTTTCTGAAGTGGCTTGACCAGATCACGATCAGCGCCAGGAAGAAGGGTGTCTGTCAGTTCAACCACAGACACACGAGAGCCCAACTCTGCATACACCGTTCCCATTTCAAGACCGATATATCCACCACCCACCACGAGCAACGACTCCGGAATATCTGAGAGTTCAAGGGCGGTCGTGGAGTCAAGGACACGGGGACTGCCAATATCAAAGGCCGGTATCCGGGCCGGACGAGAGCCGCTTGCGAGAATACAGTGATCAAATGTAACAGTCTGACTCGATCCTCCGGACTCGGCTACCTCGAGTGTTGAAGAGTTTGTAAACCGTGCCTCTCCGTGAATAACGGTGACGTTTCTACGCTTCGCCAACTGCCCTAACCCACCAGTCAATGTAGCAATGACCTTATCTTTTCGGGCTCGCAGGGCATCCAGATTGATAACCGGTTTCTCAAATGCAATTCCCCACTCACCCATTTCACGGGTTTCAGCAAGCACACGGCCAACATGCAAAAGAGCTTTCGAAGGAATGCAACCACGAAGCAGACATGTGCCCCCAAGCCGAGAGTCTTTCTCGATAACGGCTACCTCCATACCGAGGTCAGCAGCCAAGAAAGCGGCTGCATAACCACCCGGACCACCACCAAGAACTACCACGGGAACATGCATCTACTCAATCTCCTCTTTTAAATAGTAGCACTTAAAGTACTGTGAATTGGGTATCGGGGTCCAACGTGTTGCCATGCGCAAAATGATGCCATAATACACTGTACAAGACATCTTCCTGCGAGAGTGGCGGAATTGGCAGACGCGCTGGATTTAGGTTCCAGTGCCGAAAGGCGTGCGGGTTCGACTCCCGCCTCTCGCATGTTTTATTGTTCAAGTCACTAAAAGCCACTGAGTCACCCGCCTTGAAGTGTACGCGAGCGGGCAAGAGCGCCTTCTGCCTCTTCAATTCGACCACCACGCATACAGGCAACACTCAGAGCCGTGTAGCTAAAAGGATCGTTGGGCTCAAGTTCTACAACTTTTCTCGCATGCCTAACAGCATCCTCGTGTCGCTCCAGTCGTGTGCACCAGGCAGCTAATGCTGAAAAAGCAAGTGAGTAATCTGGGTGATCTGCAACGACACCCTCCATCATTGTTACCGCTTCTTCAACGCTGCCTTCGTCCTTCAGGGCCTCTGCAGCTGCATATCGTTCCTCACGATTCTCCATATTCTCTTCGTAGCCTCCTTCGTTTTTGGTCAATTTTTCAGGTGAGCAATTGAATATTTCGCATGTCCGTAGTTTACCTATAACTGCGTATTCAGCGAACATCCGACAAAATGCCAGCCAATGGGGGACAGGGAAGGATGGGCAACTTGATCAAATGCCTCAAAATTGGCATTGAATCGGACCCACAAACACGCCGATAAGTCCACCGGTGATAAACGCATTCTCGACATTGAATGCTTTTCCGCTTTGACGAAATTTGGCTGAAGTATTGAAGGGCATTTTGTGAGCATTCATCCGTTGTCTGCCGTCAGTCCTGATGCCCGTTTGGGTGTAGGGGTGACGGTTCATCCGTTTGCAGTGATTGAGGCCGGCGTTGAAATTGGAGATTATTGCACTGTCAAATCTGGTGCAGTGATCAAAACTGGCGTCAAAACGGGATGTCACAATGAATTTGGGGAACACGCCGTCATTGGAGGTAACCCTCAACATGTTGCTCAGCCTGAAAAGATTGGAAATGTAACCATCGGTGATCACAATGTTTTCCGTGAACATGTCACCATCCATCGCGGTCTTAAGTCTGATGGAGTCACTACAGTTGGCGACCACAATTATCTCATGAGTGCAGCCCATCTTGGTCACGACGTGATCATGGGGAACAATTGTATTTGTGCCAATGGTACCCTCATTGGTGGACATGTAACCATTGAAGATCAAGCTTTCATCTCCGGGGCCGTTGCCATTCATCAATTCTGCCGTATTGGCCGACTAGCAATGGTCGGCGGCCACGCCAGAGTCGTGCAAGATGTGCCTCCGTTCATGCTCATTGACGGTCAGTCTGGATGCGTTGTCGGCCTGAATATCGTTGGCCTCAAACGAAGCAGCCACCATGGTAGTGATGCCATTACTGAATTGAAGTCTGCCTATCGCACGGTTTATCGTCGTGGACTTACATGGAAAGGAGTGCTTGCTGCTTTGGAAAATGAATTCAAAAGTGGGCCGGTCGATCTCCTACGACAATTTTTAGCCTCAGGTACACGAGGATTCTGTCAGGAACGACGGTCTCCTCCTGCAACAACGCTACGAATTCGCATGCCTGAAAAACAATCAGACAAGAGTGTTCGTGCACGCGCTGGCTAATGCTTTCCACAGAATTTAGCGTCAAAAACGCTCGTTTCAGCCAGCCACGGAAGCTTCGATACATCTCATAACGTCAAGGACACAGTCCTCTCCCTCACATGTGTCTCTCTTGAGACCGACGATCTGTACGCCAATAGGAAGCCCTGTGCTTCCCTCTTGATTTAAAGCGGCATGGCGAATGACGGGATCACGCTTGTCTTGATGACATTCTTCTTCATTCGCTCGAACTTTTGTAACAGGTACCACACCAGCAGGAAGATCACATAAATTTGCAGCAAGGCACGGAAGAGCAGCTACAAGAAGACGTCCTGCCAACCCATGGAGCATTGCAGGAAGAGAGGACACAGGGCAGATAATGGCATCATATGAACTGGAAAGAGTTGCGAACTGCTGACAAATCACCTTCTGCTTCTCTCCCAACAACGCATGATCACTCTCTGACCGGGGACCAGTTGCCTGCAAGGCGATAGACTCAATGTGATGACCAAATAAATCTGCGGTCCATGCCAACGGATATCGTAGACACCGGGGAATGCCTGAGATTCTCAAGAGATGACGAACCTCCGGAATCGGTTTTCCACCCTCAAATAACGACTTGATATCGCGACTTCCATCAGCTGAAAGCAGTGCAAGTAGCAGCCACGCAGCTTCCTCCCAAAGGTCAGAGGATATCTTTGTGACAGAAGCACCCTGCTCAGAGATCACAGCAACTGCTTCATGTACGGCACGCCGTACGGCAGGCACTGACTCCAGAGGACCACAGGTATCAAACCACCCAACCCGAAGCCGTGGAGCGTTTCTTGTGCCGGGAGGTTGTCTTCCCCGAATGGCGTCAAATGCATAACGTACGTCAGCAACTCGACCACCAAGTAGACCCGTTCGGGCCTGAACAAAACGAAGATGTGGCATCGTATTATGACTTCCACAATCTCCGAAGATCTCTGCACGCGGTACGAATCCAACAATGCCGCAAGCATTCGCAGGTTGCCGAATGCTTCCCGCCAAATCCGTACCAATAGCGAGTGGAACAACCCCTGCAGCAACAAGTGCAGCATCACCACCACTCGACCCTCCTGGACTTCGTTGAGCGTTACCCGGATGTAAGGTTCTTCCCCAGAGAGGATTGAACGTTTCATGAAGGAACATTGCCTGCGGAACATTGCCTTTTCCGACAATTAAAGCTCCTGCTTCCTGGAGTCTCTGAACAATCTGCGCATTCGACCTGTCCCAATTGTTTCTTAACGCTGGAATGCCAAGTGTTGTTTGCAGATCCTGAACCGGGAAACATTCTTTGACGCTGATCGGTACACCAGCGAGCGGCCAATCCAATTGATGAGCAGCAAGTGCTGAGGTAATTGCTCGAGCTTCTAAAGCAGCCGCTTCGTGCCGTTGCTGAATAAGGGCATTGATCGAACCATGCGTATCCAAATGCCGTTGTATGTGAACATTCAATATCTCCTCTGCCGTGAAGGATCCTTCACGGCATCCATTAACAATGTCCACAACACCTGGAATACGACTCTCACTCAAGCAATCTAAAATGGGTTTTCCCCAAAAGGATCCTCAGACTGAACCGTTGGCTTTTTATCGGCATCAGGATCTGGTGCTTCTGATTCCACTGACGTGTGCAGGGGGCCGCAATCAGCAGCCCATACTGAGTTTTCTGAAAAAACGATACCCGCGACCGCCACTCGTTCCCCGATTGTTGCTCGAGGTTCATAGCGGGAAATCACTAATACTTCTCTCATCGAACCATCGAACATTTCGAGGGAAAGCCTTGAGTTCCAAAAGGGACCCACTTCGCGAGAGGACTCAAGCATTCCAATCAGAAGA
The DNA here is from genome assembly GCA_902629495.1 of Planctomycetaceae bacterium. The sequence continues at coordinate 33,871 of CACORA010000007.1, read as the reverse complement.
ACTCCCTCGTCAGGACGTTTTGAGTAGTCAACCCAGTTCCGACAAAGTCGCTTGAGACTAGCATCCAATAGTCCAGCCGCTCCCAGACTTTCATATAACGTGGTGATCGAATCTGGGATCTCACTCACGGTACGCCCTGAATCAGAAGCCTGTGACTCAAGCATTGCGAACTCTTCACCTACTCTCGCAAGATCCTTGTACCAGAGGACAAGCGCCCGGCGATGATCAGCTTCATCTCCATCAAGTGTCTCACGGGCCTGAGCCATGGATAGCAAGGAACTTTCAACAGCATCGTCCAGTGAAGAATAATCAAGCGCCGGCAGTTCTGGCCGAGACGTCACTTGAGGAGAAACGATTTCTTGCGCTGGCATTGGGATTGTTGGGTTCGCCACAGCAACTTCCACTGGCGACGCAACAGTAAGTGAAGGCATCTCTGGTGGAACCGCAAGCAATGGATCATCAAGGGCAATCGGAGGTGATTCATTAATCATGGTAAGAGAATCCGGCTCAACAGTGAATGCGGGGAGAACACCATCACTGCCAGGAGATTCCAGAGAATCCTTTCCAGACAGCATACTTTCTCCCGGAGGCTCTTCTGCAGCCAAAGAATCACCGGCACTTTCTAACAACTGACCTTCGGCTAACGGCTCACCGTCACCAACAGTTTCATCCGAGGCCTGTTCTTTCGATGAACTCTCTTCTAATGACGTTTCAGGTAGTTCTTTTTCCGAAGAACCTGAGCCCTCTGAAGAAACATCGTCCAATGATGGTCCTTCCTCTGAGGCAACCTTTCTTTCTCCACTCGTTCCAGGGAGTAGTATTGACGGAAGCCAAGAACGCATCCGTATCGGATCTCTGCCCGTGCCCCATAGAACTCCAAGAAGAATGAGAAAAACAACAGGTATTGAAAGCACGCCACCTAGCACTGGACCAAGAACACCAACCTTCGATTTCTTCTTTGTGGTTCCTTTACCGAGAGCAGCGGCTACATCCGCTTCGCTGAGAGATACCGTTGAAACAGTATCACCGCTTCCGTCAGAGACGACATCAAAGTCATTCATGACCTCCGAGACGTTTACCGACTCTGAGTCTCCAGAATCCAGGTGTAGATTTTCTAACGTGTGGGCAGAAGATCCATCTCCAACTTGACTACTATCCTCTCCAAACGACACACCCCCTTCGCCATCAGCCAAATCAACGTCCAACGATTGTTCATGAGCCGCTAAGTCATTTGCTGATGCATCCAACCAGCCAGCAATGGCGTCTGCTTCATCAGCATCTTCTGATGGGATCGTCGTATCTGACTCGCTGTTTCCGGTTTTTTCGGAACCCTCAGAACCATGTTCTTGGTCTTCAAATGATGACACAATTTCTTCTCGATCCGCATCATGCTCACTTGTTTCGCCTACTGTCTCTGTGGCTTCTACATCTGTTTGTCCATTTGAATGACCGACGGACTCCCCTGTCTCCTCAGAACCTTCAACCGATTCATTTTCTGCACCCGTATCAAATCCATCTACTGCCTGCTCACTCAACCAGCCAGCCACATCATCATCGGAATCATGTGTGGTTTCGCTGCCAGTACCACCACCTTGCTCGATTTGAGCGGACGGTGCGTCATCGTCAACTCGTGATTCAGATGACATCAGATTCGAGGCATCACTCGGTGATAGGTCAGCGAAACCGTCAACACCATCAGGAACAGCACTATCTGACAGTTCCTCTGATAAAGCATCGAGAAAATTGAGGTTTTCTTTTGGAGAGTCTTCTCTTTCCTCTGCTTCGAAACTCGACCATGGATCTGATGATTGTTCTATTTTTTCATCATCGTCTTTTTCTTCTGACATTCATCAACTCTCCGTCACGACGTCTGTTTCCCTCACTGTATCCTACCATCGCCAAGGCATCTTCTGCCAACACCTTCAAGAGAGCCATTAAATGACTCAGGACACCCCATACGCCGGGCCGTATCGACGAATCAGGCTCTCCACAAGCCATTGCTCGGAGACCGGTTGGCCCGTCACTTTTTCCACAAGATCTACTGGGGCATACATTCTGCCAGCAGTGTGGACATGCTGTCGCAGCCAGGTTAGCAGTTCCTCAAAATGACCATCACGAATCTGCTGATACAGCCCATCGATTGATTCCGTTGCAGCATGCATGAACTGGGCTGCAAAAATATTTCCAAGCGTATACGTTGGAAAATAACCAATCAGCCCACCACTCCAATGAATGTCTTGCAACACACCTTCCGCATCTGAGGTTGGTCTTATCCCAAAGTCTCTTTCAAATCGATCATTCCATGCTGAAGGAAGTTCATCAACTGAAAGGTCACCGTGAATCACAGCTTTCTCTAGATCAAATCGCATCATGACATGGAGATTATATGTCACCTCGTCAGCCTCGACACGAATGAACGACGGCTCAACCACCAGCAGTGCTGCATGTGCATCCCGTACCGTTACATCACCTAAGGCACCTGGAAAAGCATCTTTGGCAACAGGAAAACACCACTCCCAAAATTCTCTCGAACGGCCAATGAGATTTTCCCACAGCCTTGATTGAGATTCATGTATCCCAAGCGATGCTGCTTCCCCCGGGGGCAAGCCAAACCAGTCGCAGGGCAACCCTTGCTCATACAGACCATGTCCAGCTTCATGCAGCACACCAAAAAGTGCGGTTGGAAGGAACCGCTCGTCCCAACGTGTTGTAATACGACAATCATGAGGGCCAAGCGTTGTACAGAATGGATGATCGGTTGAATCAAGCCGACCACGCTCAAAATCAAATCCAATTTTTTTTGCAACATTCTGAACAAAGCTCTTCTGGTGCTCTACTGGGTAATACCGCCTCATAATTGCGTCATTCGGACGACACTTTGCTTCCTTGAAGCGTTGTACAAGAGGAACAATCTCTCGACGTAATCGATCAAATTGTTCTGAGACTGCTTTCCAGCGTGCGCCTGGCTCGTAATCATCCATAAGCGAGTCATACGGATCGAGATCTGGCAACTGACACGCTGCCTGCTCTTTTTTCAACGCAAATACTTTTTCAAGCCATGGCGCAAGCGTTGACCATGAAGAGCCTGTGCGTGCCACGCCCCAGGCTTGCTGAGCATCAATGCACGTCTTTGCCAACTCTGTCACTAATCGGGTCGGCAAGCGAGACTGCTTTTCATAATCTCTCACCATCAGTTGAATAGCCGATTGCACCTGCGGAGAACTGTCTGTCAATTGTTGGCTAGCCGCTAAGGAGGCAAGTTGCTCACCGCGGGCTGGATCCGTTCGCTGCGCATGAACAATTCCAGCAATTTCAGCAACCTGCTCACTTCTATATGAAGCTGCCTTCACGGGCATAAGCGTCCGCTCATCCCATTCCAGCATTGCCTCAACTGATGCCAGAGCAGCCGCTTTACGCGTGGATGAACAAACAGCCTCAAAGAGCGAATCTAGAGGATTTGACGAAGATTCTGTGGATAACTCAGAGTGATTCATTCTGGAGAGTATGCTGGGTGAAACATTTTCAAACAACATTCACCTCACAATGCTCGAAGGTTCTGCCATGCTTGACGTTCTTGTCATCGCCCCCCACCCTGATGATGCCGAACTTGGTATGGGTGGTACGATCGCATTGATGCGATCCCAAGGTCTGAAGGTTGGTATTCTCGACCTCACCGACGGAGAACCTACTCCTCTTGGAACTCCTGAAATCAGGGCAGCAGAAACGCTTGCTGCAACAGCAGCACTTGGACTTGATTGGAGAGACAACCTAGGACTTCCCAATAGAAAGCTTCGTGCGAGCCTTGCTGCCCGAGGAAAACTGGCAGGCGTAATCCGTCAACTTCGACCACGCTGGCTATTTGCTCCATACTGGATAGATGCTCACCCGGATCATGTTGCTGCAACAAAGCTGGTGGAAGCGGCACGATTCTGGGCAAAACTCACAAAAAGTGATCTTCCCCATGAACCATGGCACCCAGAAAGAATTTTTTACTACTGGTGCGTTCACCTGAAACTTGTGCGTCACCCAGCTTTCGTCGTCGATATTACTTCCACATGGGACAAAAAATCACAATCCATTTCATGCTACGCAAGTCAGTTTCCCGATACCGCTCAGTCACCAAACGTCCTTGAACGTGTTGAAGCTGCAGCAGTCTGGTGGGGGTCGGTAATTGGAAGAAGCTACGGAGAAGCCTTTTTCACGCGTGAACCAATCGCACTAAATGGCTTTTCCGGCCTTTTTTAACGCAGATTGCTCGGAAGACCCTGACGCCTGTCTGGATCACAGGGAATTGGGGGATTCAAGCTAGGAATGTTTGTTTTTTGACCAGACGACGGCCGATACCTCTTTTTATCGGCCTATTTGGGTTGGCCGTTACGCGCCCGTCCTGGAATAGATTCATGCCTTCACGCGACGTCAATGTCATTGCTCTCGTCAAGGGTGGTGAACGATATGTCTTCCTCTATGACGATGACAGTAGAGCCGAAGCTCTTAAAACTCTTGGCCGTTCTGCAGCTAATCCCGATCTAAGTTTCTCTTGGTATGATGCGGCAGTACTTGGCCAAAAAGTTCGGCTCAATACTCCGCGAAGTCAGCGAGCCGGCTTCGTCTCTCGAGCTAATCGAAAAGCTGACTAGCCGCTCACTTCGTTGATGAGGTCATCGTGGCAGTCGCACCATCATTCGGACCGTCACTGAATCGATTTCTTAAGTATCTTTCCGCGGAACGCGGTGCCTCACCACTGACGGTGAAGAGTTATCGTGAAGATTTACTTCAACTGGAAGATTTTCTAGAGTCTTCAGGCTGCTCATCTCCATCAGATGCATCGAGTGTCATACTGCGGAAATATGCTGCCGGTCTTCATGCTGCAGGATATACATCGAGTACCATAGCAAGAAAACTTGCAAGCATTAGAAGTTTCTATGCTTTTGGCCATCGTGAGGGCTGGGTACAGACAAATCCTGCGAAGCCACTCCGGAGTCCACGTCGGTCTCGAAAACTTCCTCGGTTTCTGACGAGTGATGAGATCGGCCAGCTTCTTGCCGCTCCTCAGTCAACAGATGCAGCAGGATTTCGTGACCGTGCTATCTTGGAACTTATGTACTCGGCAGGCGTTCGAGTACAGGAACTTGTCAATCTGAATGACACAGATCTGGATATCCGTGGAGGAACCATTCGGGTTCAAGGCAAAGGTCGCCGTGAAAGGCTGGGCATCGTAGGTTCTCACGCTCAGTCCGCTCTACGAGCCTGGCTCTCTGTGAGACCAAGAATTGGAGCCTCGCAAGGCACACCGGTCATTCAGCCCCTTTTCACGAATAAGTTTGGAAACCGTCTTTCTGTCCGTGGTGTTGCGCGGCTTCTTGAAAAACATCTTGCTACAGCAGGATTATCTGGAAAGGCAAGTCCACATACCCTACGGCATAGTTTTGCAACTCATCTTCTTGATGCAGGGGCGGATATTCGAAGTGTTCAAGAACTTCTTGGACATAAAAGTCTTGTCACGACACAAATCTATACACATGTCACGACATCAAGGCTCCTTGAGGCTTTCGAAAAAGCACATCCAAGGGCAAGATAAGCTAGACAAGGTCTCGACGGACTGCCCAGACTGCCGCCTGCGTTCGATCACTCACTGCAAGCTTACGCAATATATTTTGAACATGTTCTTTCACCGTTTCGACACTTATCGTAAGAGACTGCGCAATTTCTTTGTTGGAAAGTCCAAATGCCATATGACGCAATACCTGATTTTCACGATGCGTTAATGGGTTCTCCTGATCGTTCGTTGATGTTCTTTTGGACATGATAGATGCTACCCTTCGCAACTCTCCCGACCGCACGGGTGCACGACCAGCAGCAGCCCCCGTAATTGCGCCTAATATCTCAGCTCGACTTGCATCTTTGAGAATATAATCATGAGCTCCTGCAGCAATGGCTCGAGCGACATAGGTTGGGTTGTCGAAAGCAGAAAATACCACGAGACGCACATCCGGCATGTCTAAGTTGATTTTCTCGAAGGCAACAAACACATCCTTATCAGGCATACGGACATCAGCAATGAGCACATCCGGCTTGTGCTTTCGAGTATGTCTCAATAATTCGTTATAGTTTGAAGCTTCACCAACGATCGCCACATCTGATCCTGCAAAGAGACTTGCAAGACCCCGGCGAACTACCTCGTGGCTATCAGCCACTACGACTCGTACTGACATGATGGTCGTGCCCCAAGACCACTACAAATATAAACGATAGAACTTCCTATCGTAGCGTTTCTAAAAAACAAAACTACATTTTTTGAGATGATAAAAGCCTTTCCTGAAATGATAGGAAAACAAGATCATGTAACTAAAAAGGCTACGTTTTCTCATCCCTTGACTGACAATCCGCTACTCATTCGGTGGCTCGCGGATCCGTTCCAACATGCTCGTAGCCCCCTTATCAATGAGGGATGTGGCCACTCTTTCCCCTAATTGCCGTGGTGACTCAGTGCTAGGGTCAGCAATCCCGGAAGCATGGATACTTACTATCTCCTCACCGCAATCCTCAAATACCCACGCGTCAAGACTGACATTGTTGTTTGAGTCCTTCCTTCCCCACCCTGCGATGGGAGCTAGGCAACCTCCTGCAAGTGCCTGGAGACATGCCCGCTCGGCAAGCACTGACTCATGTGTGGCTTCATGGGATATCGGAAGGATACGTTCTCGAACAAACCTATCGTCTTCTCGTGTCTGAACAGCCAATGCACCTTGCGCAATGGCCGGGGCGAAGAGTGGCGGCTTGAGGAACTGGGTAATTCTGTCCGCAAGATCCAGACGCTCCAAACCTGCACCCGCTAGTATAAGTCCGTCGTATTTCCCCGAGTCCAGTTTTTTGAGCCGTGTATCAACATTCCCACGAATAGGCTGTATCACTAGATCTTTTCGCAAGCCTTTCAATTGAACAACCCGCCGAATACTCGATGTTCCAACAACAGACCCTGAGGGCAACTCCTGAAGCGTTGGCTTTGTACAGCCAACAAATACATCATAGGGCGTTGCCCTTTGAGGCACACACGGAATGACTAGCCCAGGAGTCTCTGCGGTTGGAAGATCCTTCATACTATGCACCGCTATATCGATACGATGATCCAATAGTGCCTGCTCCAACTCTCGAACAAATACGCCATCACCGCCAATCTTGGTGATAGGCGTATCACGTTGCATATCCCCCTTTGTTTCAACAACTTGTATTTCTACATGTATCCCTTTTGAAGCCAGTTGATTCGCCACCCACTGTGTTTGTGTCTGGGCAAGCAAACTAGACCTCGTACCGATACGAAGTGGTTCTGAACACACGCTACGCACGACTCCCTTCATCTGAAAAATCAGCCTTTGCAATCACAGCAGCATAAACAGCGTGGGCTCCTGCCGCCATCAAGCATTTTGCCGACGCAGAAAGAGTTGATCCAGTGGTACACACATCATCAACGAGAAGAAATGTCTGACCAACTACGTTTTGCCGAACCTTGAATACGTTTGCGACATTTAACTTACGTTCTTGAAACGGCAAGTCTTTCTGCATTTTAGTTGCAACAACCCGTCGCAATGGACATCGATACGGTAGATTAAAGTATTTCGCCATCGATTCTGCAATCTGATCTGCGGCACTCATTCCACGAAAGACTCTTCGTGACCAATGCATTGGTACCGGAATAATACTCTGAACACCCCATTGCCTGATCGTCTCCGAGTACGTTGCCGCCAGAACGAATGCGAGAGCTGAAGCTATTTCCTCACCACCACGCCGCTTACATCGAAGAACCGCCACTCTTAAGTCATCCCCATACGACCCAAGAACAGCCAAGCCTCGACAGCCATGACGACGCCGTTTGCAACCAACACAAGCTACTGTTGAGCACGAACGTTCCCCACATGCAACACATCGTTTTTGCTCAATCATCAGTTGATGGCAGCACGGAAGGCAGATTAAGGCATTTTCTGCGCCCATACATGACGGCGCAACGTGACTATCTTTTTGATAGAAAAGTTCATTTTCGCAGATAACGCATCGTGGTGGTACTAGGAAATCTAGCCCGTCTTTCGCCCATTGACCGCCTAGTCTGTACACCTTTGATAGAAGTGACATGGAATTGCCTGAAACGGATTGACGGCGCATCAAAAGATTCCTATTTTCTCACCTTGTTTTATCCTCGCTCCTTACTCCGGTGAGTCAAGCGTTCATGCTGATAGACCGCTACATCACCCGCGCACAATTCCATGCGTTCTCTATCGTCTTCATAAGCCTTGCTGGCTTGACGTTTGTTGTAGACGCATTCACAAATCTTGAAGAATTCATCAATTATTCTGAGGAAGCTGGGGGGCTGGCACGAGTACTCACCACGTACTATGGCTACCGCCTTATTTCTTTCTTTGATGCAACCAGTCCTGTAATCGCATTAGCAAGTGCGATGTTCGCGCTCTCCTGGCTTGAAAGACACAACGAATTAACTGCTTTATTAGCCGCTGGTATTACCCGATGGCGAATTGCTCGACCGACTATTATTTTTGTGGCGGGCGTCAGTATTCTTGCAGCGGCAAGCAGAGAATTTGTTCTTCCGTCTGTACGACAGCACTTTGCAAGAAACGCACAGAACCTCCAAGGAGACGCTGAAAAGCCATTTGAGGCCAGATACGATCATCGCACTGAAATACTTTTTCGTGGACGTTTTGCCCGACTTCTGGACAAAACAATTCAATCTCCAAGTCTTCTGCTCCCTCCTATGCTTGCAAACTATGGTCCTCAAATTGATGCGCACACGATGGAATGGAAGCCTGCGGATGAGTTACATCCTGACGGTTATTTACTCACAGATGTACGAGAACCAGCCGACATCGACCACATACAACCAATAGAACCTGTAATTATCCTGACACGATCTGTAGCACCCTGGCTTGCACCACGACAGTGTTTTGTGACCAGCGACGTAACGTTCGAACAAATGATTGGGTCAACAAACTGGCAACAATACTCCTCAACGCCGGAACTCATTCATGCAATTGCAAATCCAAGCCTCGGCCTTGGGCCAGAAGTACCGTTGAGGGTTCACTCACGGTTTGTCTCACCTTTTCTCGATATTTCCCTTGCAATGTTAGGTATTCCACTTGTTGTAGGACCAATCCGTAAGGGAATTTTTGTAGCTGTTGGACTTTGTGTACTCATGACAGTCATCTTCTTTGGGGTTGTACTGGGCAGTCATGCACTTGTTTCTGCTGACGTATTCAGTGCCTCACTCGGAGCCTGGACTCCTCTTCTCATCCTTGCTTCGCTTGCTGCATGGCGTGCGCAGCCAATGTGGCAGTAAAAACTACTGCGCAGCACCATCCTTAGGCTGCTTTGCTTTTTGAGCAGCAGGTGGAGGACCTTTCTTTGCTTCCTGTTTGTACTGCTGAAGACGGGTCTTGAAATCTTCCTCATATGCCGCTGACAGGCATCCAGTTGTAAGGAAGAAAACAGTTAGAACAATTATGTACGGTCCATAAAAATAACGAGACATGAAATATTTTTGCATCTACTTTCTACATACAGGGTGCGTCATAACAATCGTGACGAATGCATTGATACTGTATCATACCTGAAAACTCTCTTTCATCACTCCGAACTGCCTGCTCCACAACTGTTTCCACACCCCTCCTGCTTCTCCAAACCTTTTTTCTCTACCTGAAGCCCCAGAACTGCCGATGAGTCTTATAGCGAATGGGAGTTCGTGAGGTGAATGATTCATCAATCATGCATCTACTTCAAGCGGTCACCTAACGGGGGTCATCGCAATGATTGACAGGCAAAGGAGTGCCACCGACATGCGTATAAACACACAACGTTTTGGACGTATTGATGTCGACCCAAACGATGTCTTGACCTTTCAAAGTGGTTTGCCGGGGCTTGAAGACTGCCGAGAATGGGCACTGCTGGCTGACGCCAGTAACGATGCACTCGGATGGCTTCAAAGCACAAATCAGGGAGATATTGCTTTAGCTGTTGTAAGCCCGCGACGATTTGTCCCTCACTATCAGGTGCGTATTCCCCGAAGTGAACTGACTCCTCTCAGCATCAGTGACATTCGCCAGGCACAGGTCGTCGTCGTTGTCGGACAAAACGGTACAGGCCTCACACTTAATTTGAAGGCACCAATAGTTATTAACCTTGAAGCCCGCACAGGCCGTCAAGTCGTCGCCAGTGGTGAACTTCCAATGCAATATGAACTTTCAACTAACCGCCCCCCCCCTCAAAAAGAGTGCATAATAAGAGTGTTCGTTGCCCGAGGATGGGCAACGCCACAAAAGGATCAGGAAGGACCCAGAGATGCTCGTACTCTCCAGACAACGTGATGAAAGCATCATGATCGGTGACACGATCGTCGTTACGATCGTGGACATTCGAGGAGATAAGGTCCGTCTCGGAATCAATGCTCCTTCGGAAGTGCCTGTGCACAGACAAGAGGTTTACGAGGCCATTCAAAGAGAGAACTTGAATGCGTCACAACTTGAACCCAAAGATACCCAAAGCATTGGACAACTAGCTGAACGGAATGCCACAGGATCCCGTGACTCCCGGAAATGAAGCTCGCAAGTACGTTCAAGTACTAAAGTAGGCAGGCTCATTTCCAGACTTCCATTTGATGTTGCATCCAAGACTTGGAATCTGTTCTTCAACAGGTGATTGACCAGCAAGAAGCCCGTCGATCGCTGCACGCAAGTCACAGCCGGTCACTGGGACATCTCCACCCGGTCGACTTGGATCCAACTGCCCGCGATACACCAATAAACCGTCTGCATCAAAAAGATAGAAGTCCGGGGTACAGGCAGCATGGTAAGCCTTTGCTACAGTTTGTGATTCATCATAAAGATATGGAAAAGTGTATCCACGTTCCTCGGCTTCATGAACCATCTGTTCAGGAGAATCAGCGGGGTGGGTTGCTACATCATTTGATGAAATAGCTACAAATCCAATTCCTTGCGTTTGATACTCTTTGCCCAAAACAGCTAATTGATCTGCCACATGCTTCACAAAGGGGCAATGATTACAAATAAACATGACAACGGTTCCGCGTGAACCAGCCACATCTTGAAATCCAAGACCCCGACCATCAATGTTCGGAAGATGAAAATCAGGGGCACTGGTACCCAACGGCAACATTGTACTTGGAGTACGAACCATACTTGTTTCTCCTCTCAAAAAATTACTTACTACAAAATACTCGCTCGGCATTTGCCGTAGTTGCTTCTGCTAACTTTTCCAGTTGTTCTCCACGAACAATTGCAAGACATCGAGCTGTATGAATCACGTGAGCTGGTTCATTTCGACGACCGCGGTACGGCTCAGGAGAAAGAAATGGACTATCCGTTTCAATAAGCAGTCTCTCTAACGGTACCGTTTTGGCAACGTCTCGAAGATCTCCAGCAGATCGAAATGTCACCATTCCAGCAAACCCGAGATAACAGCCTAGTTCAACGGCCTCAGTTGCTTCATCTTTCGTCCCAGTAAAAGAATGCAGTATTGGCAACAGGGCGCCACGCTTTACCGCCTTATGAAGCATATCCAGTGTGTCACGAATACTTTCGCGTGTATGAATCACAATAGGCAGCCTCAATTCTTGAGCCAACTTCAAATGCCGTTCAAAAAAATCTTTTTGTAGATCACGTGGCGCACAGTCTCGATACCAGTCGAGACCCGTTTCACCAACGGCCCGTGCTCTCCCTTCAGACAATACTTTGACAACACGGTCCCATTCGTCTGGAGCAATCTCAGACACGTCATTTGGGTGAATGCCTGCAGCCGAGACAATACCCGACTCTCGAGAAGCAAGTTCTGCGGCAGCCTCACTGTCAGCAGCTCGTGTGCCAATAACTGTCATCTTCGTCACGCCTGCTGCACGAGCCCGTGCAAGCACCTTCGGGAGATCTTCTCCGTAACGCATTGGATCAAGATGGCAGTGGCTGTCGTAAAAAGCCATGAGTTACGCCGAAGTAGAGAGACGTCTTAGACGTGATAGGTGCTGCTCCAGCACGTCGATATGGCCAAGTGTTGTAGCCTTTGCTTGCCTCGACAAGTCACGCGTGGCCGAATCCTCTTCTGAGATGTCCAAATGCTCAATACCTGCAACTTGATTTTGCATTCCTTGAATCAGTCGTGGCAGAAGAAAGATCAGGTCAAGATCATGCCACGCAGTGTAGGCAAGTGGATAGCCAGTCTGTGGAATCGGTTCCTCACGTTCACCAAGAAGAATCGAAGCTTGTTCTGCTATGTTTTTCTGGTCTTCTACAATATCAGCTAAAGCTAGCTTGAGATTTTCATCCCCAGGATATGACCAGATCCCCGAGTCTGCTATGTACATCGCGGGAGATGCTTTCAAAATCGCAACAAGTTTTGAGAGGGAATGTGAAGCCATTGAACAACTGATGATTTCAAGAGGCAAACGTACCGGCTAACTGGGCAACAGCATAGAGACCGGACCAAAAAACACCTAAAACGAGTACTGGCACTGTAAAGGCTGTAATGACGGCACCAGGGAGTGAAACCAATGGAAAGTCTTCTCCTACACGATCCTCGGGCAAGGCATCAAATGTCATGACTTTCAAGACTCGAAGATAGTAAAAGAGGCTGATCACTGTGTTGAGTCCACCAACCACTAGAAGAACAAGCATCAATTGTCTGTCTGCATTCGAGGTAATTGCCTCAACGAGAGAAGAGAATATAAGAAACTTCGATACAAAGCCTGCAAGAGGAGGAAGTCCGATCAAGCTGACAAGAACAACAGCAGTTGCAACAACAATGCCAGGACTCGTCCGAACCAGACCAGCGTATGAACTGATTTCTTCACTACGAAGCCGATTTCGTAGCAACGCGACAATAGCGAAAGCAGCAAGATTCATAAAGAGATACGTACCAAGATAAAAAGCCACTGCACTAATAGCGGCAGCTGCTGCATTTGGCTTGGAACCAGCAAGAGCAATCGCAGCTGCAACACCCATCATCAGATACCCAGCATGAGCAATTGTTGAATAAGCCAAAAGCCGCTTCATATTTGTTTGCCCGTAGGCAGCAAGATTGCCCAATGTACATGTGACAGCAGCCATCAACGCAATGACGGCAACAATGAAACCACGCACTGGGGCGAGGTCTAAAACAACTCCAGACACGATACTGCTAGAAAGAGGCTGATCGACAATTACAGGCATTCCGAAACCATAGGCAACCCTGATGAGAAGCGCTACAGCTGCAGCTTTACTCGCCACAGATAAAAACGCACCTACTTCTGCAGCTGCTCCTTCGAACACATCCGGACACCAGAAGTGGAACGGTACAGCAGATAATTTGAAAGCAAGACCCACTGCAAGCATTAAGCCACCGAGGCACAGCACGGGGATATGACCACCTGATGCATCAGAGGAAACAATATCCGCTAATTGCACTGCCAAACTTGGAAGATGACATCCCCCTAACGATCCAGCCAAAAGACTAATGCCATATAGCATGATTCCTGCAGCACCTGCACCGTACACGGCATACTTCAAGGCTGCCTCAGAGGCAGCCTTTCTTCCCTTGAGAATGCCTGCCAAGGCGTATGATGGCACACTCGCCATTTCCACAGCCATGAACACCATAAGAAGATGGTTGGCAGATGCCATCAGGCACATGCCAAGGGTTGAACCGAACACAAGAGAATAAAAATCTGCGCCATCTTCCCGATCCGGAATGCCTGAAACCTTGGTGAATAAAATATAGAGAACAAGAAAACCGGCGAGTATGAAGCGAATAAATGCAGTAAACGAATCATAAACAAGTAACCCAGAAAACAATTCTGTGCGTCCACCACTTGCAGCAGTGGAAACGAGATTGAGGGGCAGTGCCTCAAGATCAAGCCATGCATACCAAAGAACAAAGGATGCTCCCCCGAGCGCCACGAGAGCTGAATCAAGCCAACGCAAAACTGGAAGCATTCGGCATAACAGCAGCAACACGATTGTTGCCGACAGAGCTAGCTCTGGACGAAACAGCGGCAATGATACAGAAAGAGTATCATTCATTACCCCAGAAAGAAGCGTGCCGATGTTCAGTGACTCGTTCACTGCTCTACCTCCGCAAGATCAACAGTGGAGGAAGCGTCATGAACATTTTGTGTCCAGGCAGCGAGTGTCTGAACCTGCTGATTCACCGTCGGAGTGACATAGTTAAACAGGATTTGAGGAGCCACTCCAAAAAGAATTGCCAAAAACACAAGGGGGGCTGCAATCGAAAGTTCACGTGGTGTCATGGGCGTCAGATTATCACCATGAGGACCTTTATATTCAGCACCAAGATACACTCGCTGAATAGCCCACAAGATATATGCCGCAGTAAGAATGACAGTGAATGCTGAAATGACTGCTAAGGTTCTGCTGTAATTCCAACTCGACAGAGTCACAAGAACTTCACCAATAAATCCACATAGACCTGGCAAGCCGAGTCCTGCAAAGAAAACAGCTACTGCAAGACCAGCATACACAGGCATCTTACTGAAGATACCACCAAATTCATCAAGATTACGGTGATGCACCCTGTCGTATAACACACCCACCATAAAGAACATGCCGGCCGATGAAAAACCATGGGCCAACATTTGAAACATTGCACCGTTCACACCCTGCGCCCAAGACTCCCAACGATATTCCTGCCCAGCAACAGCACTCCAAACACCGAGCCCTAACATAACGTACCCCATGTGGCTTACAGAACTGTATGCCACCATTCGCTTGAAGTCTTTTTGAGCGAGGGCAGCGAAAGCGCCATAGACCATCGAAAGCACACCAAGACCACACACCAACCAGGCTAGGGACAGACCTGCTCCTGGACAGATTGGGTAACAGATTCGAATAATGCCATAACCACCAAGTTTGAGAAGTACTCCAGCAAGAATCATGGATATTGGCGTTGGCGCCTCAACATGGGCATCAGGCAGCCAGGTATGAACAGGCACGACTGGCACCTTAATGACAAAACCGATCAGAAGAAGGAGAAAGGCCCACGTTTCAAGACTGAGCCCCCATACCATTGACGACGCAAAGGGAGAATTTGGCAACTGCCCAAGTTCAGCCAGTGCAAGCAAATTGAAGGTATGAACTGGATCGGACGACGTCTTTATCAACTGTACTGCCTCGGCTTGAGCAGCAGCATCCATTCCAGAACTTACTACATGAGCGTCGGCGAGTTGGACTGGGGAAAGCATCCTCAAATCACTTGAGAAATAGAGCATGAGGATTGCAATCAACATCAACACACTGCCAAGAAGTGTGTAAAGAAAAAATTTGATGGCTGCATATTCTCTCCTCGGACCGCCCCAAATACCAATGAGGAAGTACATCGGCAACAACATGACTTCCCAGAATACGTAAAAAAGAAAAAAGTCGAGTGATACAAAGACCCCGAGCATGCCAGTCACAAGTAAAAGAAAAAGTACATGGTACGCCTTGACATGCTTCTTAATCGGCCAACTCGCAGCAGCAGCAAGCAATGACAGGAACGTTGTAAGAACGATCAACGGAAGGCTAATCCCATCCACACCTAACAAGTACTCAATACCAAAAGATTGAATCCACGGAAGCTTTACAACAGACTGCATTTCCGGCTGCCCAATCTGAAACTGTGCTGGCCCTGCTTCCCCAAATAACTGAGGAACAGCCAACCAAAGAGAGAGCACAAACACAATTGCCAGCGCGCCAAGTGTGATCCAACGAACAAGTTCCTCTCGAGCCTTTGGAATGATCGGCAAAGAAAGAAAAGCCGCCACCGCCGCTGGCAAAAAAACAATCAACGATAAGGGCCACAAAGCAGGTTGATCAAGTGACGCGGTAGCAATCATGGTAAAGATCCGAAGGTTCAAGCAAATAAAGGTAAAAAACTATCCAGCAAGGGATGTACGAAATACAAGACTAGCAAGCACAACAAGAACTACAGTACCAACTACGATAAACATGACGTATTGCCGAAGTCGGCCAGTTTGCAAATTCTTCAAGGAGAGACCGGCCATCCACGTGGAATGCGCAATTGCATTTATCAGCCCATCAACCAAACACCGGTCGATCCACGCATCGACACCCGCCAACTTGCGAGCAAGCCATGCAATCCCATCCACAATTCGATCAATGACGTTGCGATCAAAACCTGAGGCCATTTTGGCAACCCTAAGCGATGGGACGACAAACACGGCATGATACAGTTCATCGACATACCAGCGATTGACGAGAAAAACGAAAACAGGTCTGAACACTCCCGCGAGAAGGGCCGGCGACAAAATCTTCCAGAGATACATAACCGCTGCCAACAACACCCCGGCTAAAGCGGTAATGAAAGCAGACATCGTGGCTGTGGTATGAATAGCCCCAACATGACTTTCATGTTCACCTGGGTAGACAAGCGACCCGAAAACAAATCCTCCTGCACTTGTTGCTTCTGTACCGGCAGGCCTCGCTTGCTCAAGCAAATTAGCCAAACCAAATCCCCCAGGAAGGGACCACCCAGCAACGACAGCAAAGAAAGCGAGTGCCACCAAAGGCCAAACCATTACTGGAGGTGATTCATGCACGTGCTCAGCCACATGCTGATCGCGAGGCTCTCCAGCAAACGTCATGAACCACAACCGAAACATATAAAAAGAAGTAAGAAAAGCACCACCAGCCGCAGCCAGAAAAAGAATCGAGTGCGCGGGGTTGACCTGTGAAAAAGATAGGGCTTGCGCGAGGATAGCATCCTTTGAGTAGTATCCTGAAAAACCAATTACAAACGGTACGCCCGCCCCAATAATTGCAAGACATCCCACCAGCATTGTCCCTGCCGTCCACGGCATTGTCTTCGCAAGTCCACCCATCTTTCGCATGTCATTCGTATGGCAGGCATGAATTACAGAACCGGAACAAAGAAAAAGCAGACTCTTGAAGAAGGCATGTGTCACAAGATGAAAAAGGCCGGCAACCCAACCGCCAACACCCAAAGCCAGCATCATGTAACCTAGTTGGCTTACTGTCGAATAGGCAAGCACGCGCTTGATGTCATTCGCCACCAATGCAATCGTTGCAGCAACAAAAAGAGTAATCGCTCCAACATACGCTATAACAAGCAACACATCTGGTGAGAGCACAGGGAAAAAGCGACCGACGAGATAGACTCCTGCCGCAACCATCGTCGCTGAATGCACAAGCGCTGAAACAGGAGTCGGCCCTTCCATAGCATCAGGCAACCAAACAAAAAGAGGAACTTGAGCACTTTTCCCAACACAACCACAGAAAATTCCTGCTCCTGCAATAAAAAGAAGCCATCGCCCAAAGCCTTGTTCACGCCAACCATCAATCTTTGAAGACACCTCAACAGAGGTGTCTTTGCGGTTGACCACTGAAATCTGCGCAACCTCATCGGCGGCTGCAAATCTCACCATTCCATCAGGAACCTGTAACTCATGATTGTTTGTAGCTGGTCTCACAAGACTAAACAGCCCTGGTCGGCTCAACGTCTCACCATGCACCCCTGGTGACTCTGAATCAGCAAAGTGGAGAGTGCCCAGAGCACCCCATAATGCCATTAGCCCAATGAGCATGCCAAAGTCACCAACGCGGTTCACGATGAAGGCCTTATTCGCAGCAGTGGAAGCGCTTTTTCGCTCAAAGTAAAAGCCGATGAGAAACCACGAGCAGATTCCCACTAATTCCCAGAAAATAAATACCATGGCCAGATTTCCCGCAATCACAATGCCGAGCATCGAGAAACAGAAAAGCGAGAGGGCCTGAAAAAACCGAGGAAATCTCCCTGGTCGAACAAGGTGCTCCCCTGAGTCCAGTGTGACCTCTTCATCGGTAAAATCATGAAGTTCATCATGCATATACCCTGTGGCATACACGTGGATACACGACGCGATAAACGTCACGACAAGAAACATAAGGACGGTCAATGCGTCGACATACCAACCAATCGAAAGCTTAAGATCACCCCCTTCGTAGAGGGTGTACCAGTCTCCGGCTAACGCTTGAACATGGCTCCTCCCTGCATGCTCAGACGCATCGTGCTGCGCATCACCGTGATGCCCGTCGTCACCGTGACCGTGAGTTTCACCCTTACCTGCATCAGGCTCCGCAGCAAAAAGGGAAGACGAAGAACGTGACACGTGCTCCCCATGATGCGCACCATGATCTACTGCCTTCACTGGATAGGCCATAAACCACTGACTGGCAGCAACTAACGAGAGAACAAAAGACAGAACAATTGCTGCAGTCGCAACCCAGGCTGCATTTTTTCCGCTGTGACCCATCTTCGGGCCAAAGAACAAAATCAGCACGAACGACACCAACGGCGTCAGCCACGCAAGCCCTAAGAGTGATGGAATAGTCTGATCCATAGTAAAAATAGCTGAATAAAAACTAGCCCTTGAGATCGTCAGCCCGGTCAACGTCAACCGTAGAATGGTTGTTATAAAAGTTAAGAGTGATCGCCAAGGCAACTGCTGCCTCAGCAGCTGCCAGCAAAATGACAAACAATGCAATAACCTGACCATCAAGCCCGAGGGACATCGCCGCTTTTCCGCTTAGCCACGGTGATGCAAAGGCCACAAAATTAACATTGGCTCCATTCAGAACAAGCTCGATCCCCATGAGTACACCAAGAGCATTCCGCTTTGTTGCCATACACACAACACCTGAAACAAAGAGGATAGCCCCAACCACCAGATAGTGCATGACACTTACTGGTTCACTCAGAAAACTTGCAAAAGGGAGCAGAGAAAAGCCACTCACGCACCACCCCCAGTCAGCACTGAAGATGCACCACGAGATTCCTGGAGGCCTTTTGCCTGATGCTCCGCCACAGATGCAGGAGGCTCTACCGATGCAGCCACCTCAATCAAACGTGGCGTCTTGCGACGCTTTGCTCGAGCAAGATAGGCTGCCCCAATAAGCACAACAAGGAGGTGTACAGATACTATTTCGAAAGGAAGAAGGTATCCACTTCGCACGGCACCCACAGGAGAATTCTCTGGAGCATCATCAACTCGAACTCCAACCAAAGCCATACCAAGCGGCGTTGCTGCAGGCTGCTCAACCAGACCAGCGGCTGGCTCTCTCCATGACTCAACAGAAACGGCTGCTTGCAAAAGTATGCCGAGGAGTGCAAACGCTGCAACTCCGGCAAGCACTCGATCCTTCACTGAAGATCGCATCGTTACGAACGGAGACTGGGCGGTCAGCATGACCCCAAAAACTAAAAGAACAAGCGTTCCACCTACGTAAATCATTAACTGCATGGAACCGACAAATTCCGCACCCGCCAAAAAGAAAAGACCTGCCGTGGACCCAAGCGATAGCACAAGATACAACGCCATACGAACAACATTATCAGCAACTGCTACCGCAATAGCGAAACCACAGGCAAGTGCAGCAAACACGAAAAAAAATATCGTATGCCAGTTAATCAGTGCGAAGACTGCTGGCGAAAGAATGAATAGGGCGCTCGGGCACACAGAACTCATTTTCTGCCCCCCTTCATCACAACATCAGGTGCAGATTCATCAGGAGGAGAATATTCCTCCTGAAGCCAACCCTCGCGAACACCGACTTTCGTTTGCGATCTATCAGCGATAAGACCTCCCGGCAGAGCAAGTTGCCAGACCATAGCACCAGCAAACATCACCGCTGCAATCGGCGTACAATACTTCAAACAGGTCGTCATGACTTGATCAATACGAAGACGGGGCAACGTCCAACGAATCCACATCATCAACAACACACCAACAGTTGCTTTTCCAAGAAGGTTGAACATCCCCAGCAATCGAACAATGTACCCCACGGAGTCACTTGTGCCTTCACTCCAGCCCAAAAGAGACGCTACTGGAATTGGACCATTCCATCCTCCCAAGAAGAGTACGGCGGCAAGAGCACTCACAAGGAACATAGAACCATATTCCGCCATGAAAAAGAAACTCCACCGGAGCCCTGAATACTCAGTATGAAAACCCGCCACCAATTCACTCTCGGCCTCAGCCAGGTCGAAAGGAGCTCGGTTCACACTTGCGACAGCACACGTCACATACACCCAGAAAATGACAAACGTAAAGGGGTCATGAAAAACAAACCAGTTCGTAAGCCAACCTGATTGCTTTTCGCTGATTGTTACCAAATCCATACTGCCAGCAAGCATGACCGGCACAACAACACACATTCCAAGTGGCACTTCGTAACTGACAACCTGAGCTGCCTCCCGCATTGCACCGAAGAGAGACCATTTTGAGGCAGAGGCATACCCAGCGATAATTACACCGAACACCTCAAGGCCTAGTACTGCTACAACAAAAAAGACCGCCACGTTCAAACGGAGACCAACAAAGTCAAAGGCAAAAGGCAACGCAATAAAGGCGCAAAACGAAGCGCAAAAACTGACATATGGTGCTATTCGAAACAGCAGCGGATCAGCGCCGTCAGGCATCAGGTCTTCTTTGGCAAGAAGTTTTATCCCATCAGCAAGAGATTGCAGCCAGCCAAATCGACCACCTGTGCGAGTAGGCCCCAACCGGTCCTGAATCCGCGCAGCAATTTTTCGCTCTGCCCAGATAAAGACAAGCGCACCTCCAGCGATGACATTGAGAATAAGAAATGCCGAAACACCAGCCATGACAGTCCATGCCAGCCATGGAGGCAACCCGACTGAATTGATCAGAAATCCAACCATCTAACACGTCGTTCCCGAGCAAAAACAGACTTCGTGAAAAATCTCACGAAGTTTGACCTACCAATCCACGTTTCACAAGTACCCAGCCCGCCATACGCGAGGAACACTAGCGATCGATCTCTCCCATCACGACATCAAGGCTTCCGACAACCGCAGGAACATCCGCGATAAGGCATCCACGGCAGAGTTCGTGGACCACCGAAAGATTCGAAAATGCACTTGATCGAGCTCGCGCTCGCCACGGAATAGCCGAGCCATCACCGACCACATAAAAACCCATCTGCCCCTTTGGGGCTTCCGTTTCAAGATAAACATCACCCGCCGGAATCTTTTCAGCCACTTTGAGCGGTTCACCCAAAGGATTTTTACACTGTGAGTAGCGATCGATTGCCTGACGAACCAGATCCATCGACTGCACAACCTCAAGCATACGAACAAAAAATCGATGCCAACAATCTCCCAAAACCGCGTCCGCTGGCACCGGAGGGTACTGATGATCTCTTGGATAATGCCCGTCTTTCATAACGGCAACTTCAAAGGCATACCCATCATACATTGCAGTGTAGATACTCTCACCGTCCCGACGAAGATCCAGATCAACTCCACTCCCTCGAAGCACAGGACCAGACGTGCCGTAGTCAATTGCCATTTCTCTTGACATGACACCAATACCAGCCGTTCGTTGTACAAAAATGGCGTTTGTTGTCAGGAGTGTGTGATACTCCTGTATCACCGGCTCGAATTGATCAAGAAACGCTTCACATTTAGCCAACCAGCCTGGAGGCAGATCAGCCGTAAGGCCCCCTAGCGTTATGTAACTGTACGTGAGACGCGCACCACATGCTTCCTCAAAAAGATCAAGTATTTTTTCACGCTCTCGAAATGCATAAAGAAACGGACTGAACGTGCCAAGGTCTAGTCCGTACGCACCCATTCCAACAAGATGGCTTGCGATACGGTTCATCTCGGAGATGAGAACTCTTAAGTGGCGAGCCCTCTCACTCACCTCATATTTCATCAACTTTTCAACCGCTAATGCCCATCCAAGATTCATGTTCATTGCTGCCAGATAATCCATCCTATCGGTGTAGGGTATCCACTGACGAGCAGAGACATTTTCGCCGATCTTTTCGGCACTTCGATGAAGGTATCCAATGTGCGGCTCAAGCTCAGAAACAACTTCACCATCCGTGCGAAGCACAAGCCTCAACACGCCATGTGTACTTGGATGCTGCGGGCCCATATTGACCAGCATTTCATCTGTTCGCACATCAAACTCAATAATCCTTGGATCATCGGCAACCTGTGACATCGTCGACTACCTCCCCCGAATTCCATGATACTCAAGCGGCATCTCATAGTCTTTCCGGAGAGGATAGCCCTCCCAATCCTCAGGGCAGAGGATTCTCCGAAGATCCGGATGCCCAACAAACCGGACGCCAGACAGATCAAAGACCTCTCGTTCGTGCCAGTCTGCACCACGCCATACGCACGCAACACTTGGAACCTCAGGAAGTCGCCCGGCAACATCGTCCTTCCATCGCGGCACATTCACTTTAAGAACAAGGCTCACTTTCGCGACTGTACTCCAGAGGTGATACACCAGTTCAACGTGAGGATCCCACGACACTTTTGCAGCCTTCTTTGGATCAGGCTGAAACCAATCCACTGCCGTAATGCACTGTACTGAATCGAATGGAACGGGACTTTGATCCTTAAGCCAACGACATACTGCCAACAGTCCATCAGCAGATACTTCAACCCAAGGGTCAATTGCATCAAGATTTTGACCGACAACCCCATCCGGAATGGCGGCCTGCAACTGCTCGAGAAAAGCGGCACCTTGTGTACTACTCATACCACACCCCTTTCCACCGGCAGTTTTCCTGGCTCAGCCCGCGGAGGCGATACGGCTCGCACCCAATCAAGATCTCCTCGATACCAGACGTATGCAAAACCCGTCAGCAAAACAGCAAAAAAGACAGACATGTCAACCACAGCAGTACGAGCAAGCATTCGCCCAGTCTTCGCGACAGCCCATTGACCAACGGCCTGACTCGCTGGCATATCTCCTCGACTTTGTTCGATAAACAGTGCCTCGTTTCGTGTTGGCTGTAAATCTGGAACTGAAGGAGATTGCACTCCAAGTTCGCGAAATACCCCAGCAACAGTCGGCGTCAGTGACGTTCCATCAACTTCAACACTTGCCACAACAGGATCAGCCAACTGTGTGGCCTTCCCAAAAACAGTTGCCCACGGAAAAAACAAGGCAACTTCCACGTCAAAAATAATGAACAGCAAGGCAACTACGTAAAAACGAAGATCAAATTGAACGAAGCTCGAACCAATCGCTGGTTCTCCACACTCATAGACCTCAAGTTTTTCGGTATTTGGTGCAGTCGGACGAACCAGCCACCCTACGATCAAGTTTAAGGCAAGAAACACACCACCAATCGTCACGAAGAGAGCAACATAACCAGCAAGCAACACAGGATCAGTCATAGAAAGTACTTCTCTTGGACCTATTGATTGGGGCCGCCATGCACAGGATCAACGATGACCTTCGATGCAGCCACAGCAGTTGGATTAAGAGTCGATCGGCCCCAACCGACATCAACAGGCAAACGAGCAAAGTCCACCATCGTTCCATCTCGACTGTAGCAGGAGAGATCGAGAGTCGATCCCATAAAAATACAATCAACAGGACACGGCTCAACACACAGGGCACAAAACATGCACTTTGAGTAGTCGATGGTAAAACCACTCACATAGTATCCCTTCCCCTTTTCAACCCGCTCTTTACCAATGTAAATGCAATCGACAGGACAGGCTTTGGCACACTGATCACAAGCAATGCATGTCGTGAGATCGTATCGATGAAAACCTCGGTAGCGAGCAGCTACAGGGGCTGGCAACTCTGGATACTCAAAATGCTCAGTAAATGTTCTTCGATTTGGATCGTACGTGTTCCGAAAAATACGCAAGGTTACAAGCATGCCTTGAAGAACCGTACCGATGGCTGCAAAAAGGTTACGAAACCAAACCCGCATGACTTCTCCAAAAAGAACGACCGCTTATGCCACTGCTGCACGATGGCATGCAAAAAAATCCTCTCCCGAGTATAGATCCACCATGACATGCAACAAGGGTGGAATGTAGACAACTTACCAGAGAATCCAAGTACAGGGAAAAACTGATATCCAAATCCCTTGCGATTTTGATCCTTTCAAACGCTTGTTCACATCTACAAATTTCTGATTCTGGATGACCGCCTGTCGATGTTCCGGAAAACGCCATTTCATGGCTTGGCGCTTGGCTTGAGATAAATACGGCTGTTCTCCGCTCTGAAGACACGCATCTACTTGCACACTTTGCACAATCAGAACACTAATTCCTTACTTTTACCCCGAAATAAAGCAAAAAAGCGATGTGCTTGACCAAAAAATTTTGGTACGATGTGCTTGACCAAAAAATTTCGGTAATATATAGTTAGGGGTGTTTTAGTGAGCCTGAGTCGCTTTGTGCGCTGGGGTCGCCAAGGAAGGTCAGATGCTTGTTCTCTCGCGAAAAAAAGATGAGCGCATTGTTATCAACAACGACATCACGATCGTGGTGGTAGAAATCCGTGGTGACAAAGTGCGACTTGGCGTGGAGGCCCCGAAGGAGGTGCCTGTCCATCGCAGAGAGATTTTTGATGCTATTGTAGAGGCTGAGCCAGAGGATGGGCGGTTTGAGAACTCGCCTGCGGATGGCAACCATGCATCTACGGCTTCCGAGAAGCCATGAAAACTTCCCTGTAATCACTGCAAGCCTTTCCCGATTTTTGTGAAAGGTATAAAATTCTGCCACGCAAATAGCCGGCCCCATCGTCTAGAGGCCTAGGACATCGCCCTTTCACGGCGGCAACCGGGGTTCGAATCCCCGTGGGGTCATTTGCTACGGTTCACCCGCTACAATGTGTTGGTAGATCATCATGACCTGCCTCATTGTTTTCTCATCTGCACATTTTGTTCCTAAAGAACCGCATGAACAAAAAATCTTCAACACCATCCCTGTACGATGCAGTATTGCTTGTCTCGTTTGGTGGCCCTGATGGTCCAGAGGATGTTATCCCATTTCTTGAAAATGTCCTCCGCGGTCGTAATGTTCCGCGAGAACGAATGCTTGAGGTTGCAGAGCACTACTATCACTTCGGTGGAAAAAGCCCGATCAATGAGCAAAACAAAAAACTCTTGGACGCCATTCGTAAAAAGTTGAAAACAGATGGTCCAAATATCCCTGTGTATTGGGGCAATAGAAACTGGCATCCACTGCTCTCCGACACCCTCCGAGAGATGCGTGATGATGGAATAAGCCGTATATTGGCCTTTGTGACAAGTGGCTTTAGTTGCTACTCAGGATGTCGCCAGTATCGAGAAGACATCGAAACGGCTTTAGCCCCACTTGGAGAACACGCTCCTGTCGTTGATAAGATTAGAGTGTTTTTCAATCATCCAGGATTCGTGGAGCCAATGGCACGAAACGTCCGAAGTGCCCTTCATCAACTCGGTGATAATAAGGCATCGGTGCTGTTTACGGCCCATAGCATTCCATTATCGATGGCTGATACTTCAAAGTACGTTGCACAACTTACTGAAGCATCTCGCCTGGTTGCCGAAAAAGCAAACCTAACTGACTGGCAGTTAGTCTATCAAAGTAGAAGTGGCCCCCCATCTCAGCCATGGCTCGAGCCTGATGTCTGTGACCGCATCAAGGAACTATCGAAGCAAAATAGACAGAAGGTTGTCATTGCCCCCATAGGATTCATCTCTGATCACATGGAGGTTTTATACGACCTCGACACCGAGGCTGTGGATCTATGCAAGGAACTTGGTGTTGAGATGGCTCGCGCTGCAACCGTTGGGACAGATCCAGAGTTTATTGAAATGATTCGTGAACTGATTGCTGAACGCGCTTGGGAACTCCCTGACCGCAACGCAATTGGCAATCTGCCAGCAAACCACGACGTTTGCCCCCTCGACTGCTGTCCCGCACCGGTTCGTCGGCGGGCTTCTTCGTCTCCAGCACCTTGAATCATTTGCAGAGAGTTTTGCCTTCGCTTCAATGCTTAAGAAAAAGAGCCGATCTGGCGAACTTGTTCTGCTTACGCATGGTTTCATGGCAAACCGATGGATGCTTCTCCGGCTCTCTCATCGACTAGAAAACTCTGGGTGGCGCACTCGATGCTGGGGCTATGAAAGCTGGAGGACAAGTGTTTCAGTTCATGCTCAGGCGTTTGCAGACGTCCTTGAAGACATTGATTGTGACAGTTCTGTAACGACTGTTCATCTGGTGACACACAGCATGGGATGCATTATCGCACGTGCCGCACTACCACTCTATCATCCAAAGAAACTTGGGCGTTTTGTCATGTTGGCTCCGCCGAATCGAGGATCATTCATAGCAACAGCCACAGCATCATTGCTTGGTCGTTTTCTTCAGCCAATATCCGAACTCACAACAGATGCAAGCAGCTTCGTCAATAAGACTCCTCAACCTTCAAATGTTGAGATTGGCATTATTGCTGCCAGTCGAGACGCACTTGTAGCAATGGATGCTACGCGCCTTGATGTTCCGCATCAGCATGTCACAATCCCATGCCTTCACTCGAGCC
>CACORA010000007.1:0-2500 GCA_902629495.1 Planctomycetaceae bacterium | reverse complement strand
TAGTTCGATCAGGACTGTAATCTTTCTGGTCGCAATATCGACCTTGCCAGGAGGGATCATGTCGACCGGTGTCACAAAAAAATTATTGATGGCGTTCGCGTTGGGCGTTCTGCTGAAATCTATGGCTTTGGCAACTGAAGCCCCCTCTTCGATTGCCGTATCGTTTGTCGAAAGCGCTCAGAGCAGTGATTCGATACCGCCAGTCACTGCGGTTGGCCTTCGCTGGCATGCCGATAAACAACCTCCTACTCCAGAAGCATCCGATGTTCTGATCCTGTTTGATACGTCAGCAAGCCAAGCTGGCCCATTTCGTACCGATGCAGAAAGCGTCCTCACCGGCATACTCAATAACGCTCGGCCCGAAGACCGTTTTCAGGTCGTGGCAGCAGACGTTTCATGCACTCCTCTTGAAACCGAGTTTGTGAATGCAAACGAAACGATGGTGCAACGCATCCTTCCTGCGATTGCAAAACGAACCCCTCTCGGGACGACCGATTTAGCTGGCATTATTACGAGTGCATCAGAACTTTTTGATGACTCTCCTCGGCCAAGAAGCATCATTTACGTCGGTGATGGACCAGGTATCGCTGGGATTGAAGCACATATCCTTTATGACGTAACGGAATTATTAAGAACGCGTCGCATCACGTTCTCAGCTGTAGGAGTAGGACCTCGGGTAAACTGGCAGGCTCTGGCTGCTGTTGCGAATGCAACAGGCGGCATGCTGCTTGTTCCCAATAGCTCTGATGAAATGCACCAGGCAGGCCAGAACATCGGACATCTGGCGATTCAATCAGTGTGGTGGCCAGAAGACACTACGTTCTCACACGTGAAGGAAGCGATTTCGCTCCTTACGTTACCCACCAGAATGCCCCCACTCCGCGCAGATCGTGATTCTGTTGTATTAGTGGAAGATGCCCTCGAAGGAGCAACGATCAATCTGACCCTCGTGCCATCAGACACGCTCCCGTCAACCGCGAGCGATGGCCTTCCTGCTATCCAACCAAGGCAATTAACCATTCCTTCTTCGGTTCCGCTCACAGAAAACGCATACCTTGAGGAACTCGTCAGGAATGCTGCTCCTACTGGTGGCATCTTCTTGCCGCTGCTTGGAAAAGAAGGGCTCAACATCGCAAAATCTGTCATCCGAGGTGAGGCCTCTTCGCTTGCAGAACTCTCAAAACAGGCTGAGTCCTCAGGAGCGCATGGGTCGGCTTTGAGGCTGGCAACGGCAGCGCTTCGTCGGGATCCTGATAATGTTGACGCCTCTCTTGTACAGACTGTTGCTGCATCGCGGCTTCAGGACCCGTTTGCTGATGACACAGCTCCTTCTCCAAGTGGCGTGTCCACTCCGTCTGAAGATACCAGTAACAGTCTTGATGGACGGGACGACTTTGCTGATCTGGAAGCTATGCGAAAAGTTCGTTCTCAAGCGCTCCAACAAGATACCGCCGTGCAACTGCGAGATATTCGGAAGCTCCTCTCTTCTGAGCCTGACATCGCTCGCGTCCGGCTCAAAGACTTGCAACGTCAAATCCAAAATTCAGATGACATTGATGTAGCTGCGAAAGAGCGTCTCCTCCGTCAAATTGAGATCTACATTCGTGATTCAGTGATTCGTTCACGAGAAAAAGTCGAGCAGGATTTGGCAGACGAACGACGTCGAGCGATCAGCCGAGAGCGAATGCGGCTAAATAATGAGCTCATTCGAAAGGAAGAAAAAATTGTTCAGCTCCTTGCGCGTTACAACGCACTTGTCGCAGAGGGTATTCGAATCGGATTTAATCGTCCGGAGCGATATCCTGTTATTTTAGGAGACAATACTGGGTTCTATGCGACGGCCGTTCCAGAAAACCTTCCAGGCACAACTGCCTTTACTGATGCAGAACGTCGACCTGCTGAACAGATTGCGGAAGAGGCCGGGGAGTTGTTTGTTGGCACAGCGCCCATGCCAGCTCGTACACTCGGTCGAATCACTGTAGAAAAAGCAAGAATTTATGACCACGTCGCTGAATACTATCGCTCTCGACGAGATCAGAGCCGTGGCTTTATGGATACAATGCATCTTGTTGATATTGCTTCGATACCGTTTCCTGATGAACCCCCAGTGTATTACCCAAGCGCTGATCGCTGGCGGCAGATGACAAAACAACGGGAGAAATATAAAAGCGTTGACCTTCAGGAACGTTCTCCAAATGAAGAGAAAATATACGATGCTCTTGAAAAACCGCTTCCTGAATCACTTGAGTTTATTGAAACACCTCTTCGTGATGTGATTGCGCAGATGCAAGATTCACAGGGGATACCGATCCAGGCAGATCTCCGTGCACTGGAGGATTTTGGTGTCGATCTCGATACTCCAATTACAGGGACCACTGTTCCAGGCTCATCACTTCGATCGTCACTAAAACGATTACTCGAGCCTGTCGACCTGACGTACCTTGTTCAAGATGATCTCATGCTTATCACAACTCGCGATAAAGCAGCGGAAAATCTTATT
>CACORA010000006.1 GCA_902629495.1 Planctomycetaceae bacterium | reverse complement strand
TTTGTTAAACGAGGGCTTTACCGTGATGACAACGCCGGATCTTGCCCGAGACGTTATTCTGGAGGGTACCGGATTTATACCGCGTGGACCCGAAACGCAGATCTATTCTATCAATGAGAGTGACCTTTCTCTGGTTGCAACTGCCGAAATAACGTTAGGTGGCGCATTTCACGAGCGGATTTTTGATGCCGATGAACTCCCCATCATGCTCTGTGGCATAAGCCATTGCTTTCGTACTGAGGCTGGCGCACATGGCCGGGCAACACGAGGGCTCTATCGAGTCCATCAGTTCACCAAGGTCGAAATGTTTGCCTTCACACCACCAGACCAAAGTGAGGAAATACACCAAAAACTTCTCAATCTCGAATGCAAGCTCTTTGATCGCTTAGAAATACCATATCGCGTTATTGATACCGCGTCGGGCGACCTTGGCGGACCAGCTTTTCGAAAATATGATCTTGAGGCTTGGATGCCTGGTCGTGGTCAGAAAGGTGAATGGGGTGAAGTCACCAGCACATCCAACTGCACTGATTATCAGGCACGACGATTGGGTATACGTTACAAAAAAAAGGGAACCAAGGGCACGAACTTTGTCCACACTCTCAATGGCACAGCAATCGCTGTAAGCCGAGCAATCATTGCCCTTTTGGAGAACCATCAACAAAGCGATGGCTCTATCACGATTCCACAACCGCTTCACCAGTGGATGGGAAAGGAAAAGATTTTGCCTCCCGAATAACGCATCACGTGCGTTCATTCATACAACAAAAAGGGAGGTTCAGTGGGTACACCCTGAACCTCCCTTTTCTGTTTCATACTATTTCCGTGCGCACACACATTCAGTGTGTTTAGGAAAACGAGAGTGTTGGTCAGGTACCTGCCCCGCATGATGGTTCAGCAGAACATGTCGGTTCACATGGAACCTCACGATAGACTGTTTTCGGAACACATCGTGTCACAGTATACGCAACCTTTTTCGGTACCAAACGGCACACGTCTACTGTCTTAGTGTAATGTACTGGTTTGGTTACACAGTAAGGAACCTGTTTAGTACATTTCTTCTGCATCATAGTACAGACTTTGTAGCACTCCTCACGACAACGCTGTTCCTTGACCATTCGGCATACCTTGTATTCACAGGTCCTGACACGTTGCTCAGGCACCATCTTGCACACCTGATAGGTCCTGACACGTTGCTCAGGGACCATTTTACAGACCCTGTACTCACATGTCCTCACGCGTTGCTCAGACACCATTCTGCATACCTGATAGGTACACGTCCTGACGCGTTGCTCAGGCACCATCCTACAGACCTGATAGGTCCGAACACGCTGCTCTGGCACCATCTTACAGACTTTGTATTCACAGGTTCGCACACGCTGCTCTGGCACCATCTTACAGACCTGATACGTCCGCACACGTTGTTCAGGAACCATCTTGCAAATCTGATATGAACAGGTTCGGACACGCTGCTCTGGCACCATGCGGCAGACCTGATACGTACACACCCGCTCTTCAGGGACCATTCTGCAGACTTTGTATTCACACGTTCGCACGCGTTGCTCAGGCACCATCTTGCAGACCTGATACGTTCGTACACGTTGTTCAGGGACCATCTTGCATTTTGTATACGTACACGTCTTCATGCGTTGTTCAGACACCATCTTACAGACCTTGTAGCACTGCTTTTCAACAACAGTCTCTTTCTCATAACGAACGCATTTCACCTCTTTTTCACAAACCGTTGGCACCCAAACCTTTTTGCAAATTGTACGAGGTGGGCACTGCTCCTTCACCCGACATACTTTCCCAGGACGGTAACACTTCCGACCGGAACAATCCGTCTCCCAGCACCCTGGCTCACGAATACATTTTGTGATCACTGGCCCAGGCACTTCACATGTTTCTGTTTTCCAGTGACCTCCACATACCTTTACTGTTTTGGTGTAGTGCACAGGTTTACAAACCGTTCGACAAACATCACGTTCGCGGGTCTCCCAGACAGGCTTGCACACTGTGTAAGGTATCTCCTTGACACAAGTCTCCTTCACAGGTTTGCACACCGTGTAACACTGCTCACGAGTCTCATACACGGGCTTGCACACCGTGTACGGTATCTCTCTTGTTCTCGTTTCATAGACCGGCTTACACACTGTGTAACGACGTTCACGAGTCTCGTAAACTGGCTTGCACACCGTGTACGGTATCTCCTTTGTACGAGTCTCATAGACAGGCTTACATACCGTATAGCACTGCTCACGAGTCTCATACACAGGCTTGCACACCGTGTACGGTATCTCCTTTGTACGAGTCTCATACACTGGCTTACACACCGTGTACGGTATCTCCTTTGTACGAGTCTCGTAGACAGGCTTACAGACCGTATAGCACTGCTCACGAGTCTCGTAGACAGGCTTGCACACCGTATACGGAACTTCTTTGGTGTGCGTTTCCCACACTGGTTTACAAACGGTGTAATTGACTGTTCGTGATCGAGTTTCCCACACTGGCTTACAAACGGTGTACTCAACATCTCTGAAACATTTTTCCGTCTCATATCGAACACAGTTCACTTCTTTCTGCTCAACAACCTTTTCACAAACTGTCTTGTAGCAGGTGTATTGCTTTTGCTCATACACAACATCCTTCACCATACGGGTGCCACATGGAGCTGCACAATCTGGTTCATGAACTGCCTTTTCACAGCGTGAACATCCTTTTCTGGCGCGCGAAAAGCTTACGGTCGACAGCTTTCCGTCTCCTTGGGTAAAGCTCGACACGCCGCAGTAGGCAGCATCGGCACGATCAACCGATGAAGCAAAACATACGATTGCCAAAAGACAACTAATCCATGTGGTCTTCATATCTGCTGTCCCTCTTTCGAGGAAGGCTCCTGATCATTTGATTTGAAGGGAAATTCAAAACACAGCCCGCAACTGAGCGAACGCATACCTTATAAAGATCGGCCATAAACTTGACGCAGGCTAAAGACTTCACGCAATCAGACAGGTTTTTCTAGACCCCCAGTGGCCATACAACCGACAAAGATGCTAAAAACATCACAGTTTCGTTGCAGACATGGGCATCCGGTGATTAAAGTTTCTGCACATACCGCTCTATCCGGAATGACATTCAATGACCCCATCTGAACCACCAGCTGATGAAACACCCTCTGATTCCACTGTCCCCAAGGTGGTTGTCACGAGACTATCGCTTTATCTTCGTGAGTTACAGCGGCTTCAGTTGAATGGACAGGAAACTATTTCATCGAGTCAACTGGGCACCTTATTGGGATTCAGTGATGCCCAGGTGCGGAAAGATCTTGGATTCGTTGGGCAATCTGGTTACCCAGGTGTTGGTTACCGTTGCGATGAACTCATACGTGCGACTCGAGACATTCTCGGTACAAACCATTCCTGGCCAGTCGCCATGGTTGGTGTAGGCAACCTTGGACAAGCCCTCTTGGGTTATCGAGGCTTTGGCCGCCAAAACTTTTCCATTGTCGCAGCTTTTGATTCCGACTCTGCAAAAATTGGTCGCACGATCCAAGGTATTGAGGTTCAGGCACTCGCCCAACTGAGTGATGTGATACGCGAAAACCATATACGGCTCGGAATGCTTGTCGTTCCTGGCCCTCAAGCTCAAGAAGTAGCCGATCACTTTATACATGCCGGCGTTGAAGGTATTGTAAATTTTGCACCTGTTACGCTTACGCTACCATCTCATGTGAAAGTCGTTGGTGTGGACCTTGCCATTGAACTTGAGCAGATTTCTTTTGCGGTAACAAACAAATTGACAAAAGAATTCTCTCCCGAATAGTTTCTACTCTTTCATGGCATGCGATACCAAACAACCTCTACGCTGTTCGCTGAATCACTTTATGCGGCACGCTTTGGACGAGAACGTTGGAGTTCGTGCACAACAGGACGACGATGACGGCCTGATCGAATGTAGTAGTTATAGATACAAAAAAGCTCTCCAATTGCCTTCAGAAAATCTCCTGTTTTCAACTTTGATCCTGCGACTTCTGACCATTTTTCTAATGGCATCTCATACATCTGCCTCACAGCATGATCACGCCCCTGTTCGGCAATGAGACGTGCAAACAACTCAACATCAAAAATCCATCGTGAATGAAATGCATATGAAAAAAGTGACTGGATTGATTCCAATGATCGGAACAACTTCAGTCCACATTGTGTATCCCTGAATGGAACGCCGATGCATCCTGTCGCAACGGCTGCAAAGCATCCTCCCAGGACACGGCGAAAAAAACGTCGGTCGATTACATGCCCAGCTAATGCGACTCGTGATCCTGCAACAACGTTGATCTCCGGGCATCGCTGAAGGACATCAATCATCCGCAATACCTCCGTCAATGGTGCCGCAAGATCAGCATCAATGAAACCAACGGCATCCGCCTCCAACTCAAATGCCCGAACCATACCCTGTCGCACAGACTCTGCCTTTCCACAATTCTCTGCTAAAGAAAGAACCTCAAATTGCGTCGGGCGAAAACGTGCAAGCCCTCGAAGCACCTCACCTGTTTGGTCATCACTCCCATCATCGACCATCACAAAACGCACATTCGCATGCGCGACTGCGAACCAACGGAATTCTGCAACCTGCAGTCGCTTTTCTTCATTGAAACATGGCACAACAAGAATGACATCCAGCATGATATGACCTAAGACGTTTGTAGGACTGACTTATCTATCGGTTGTGAGAGGCATGCTGCTGCACCCAGAAGACCAATCGCAGCACCCCAACAAACATCACTCGGATAATGAGCTGACGACACAATGCGCTGAAACATTGCTCCTACAGCAACCGTGATAAAGTACCACCTTGCATGTGGATAGCGGTGACAGAGTGCCGCTGCAAATCCGGCAGCTACTGCCGAGTGCCCCGATGGAAAACTCATCAGGTCACTTCCAGACGCTCCTGAAAAACATGCTGCTAGCTGCCCAAAGGTATCAAGTGGTGATGACAGACTGGCAAGATCAATTGATCGTGGCCGAACACGAATGACCAAGAGCTTCAATATGTTCACCACAAGCGCTCCTGAATAGGTTGCAAAGAAAAAACGAAGAAATGATGCTGAAGGGAACCATACCTGGCCTGCAGACCGTCGCCATAAGGTTGGATCCAGTGCTGCGACACCAATGATGAGCAGGCCAACCCCGAGGCCATGCCCTGCGACTTCAGGAAAATCGAACAGCTTACGAATGTCTCCTGGGAGCACATCGTTTTGCATGAGTCTTGCAACAGGCAGATCAAAGAAAAATGCAATCCATCCGCATGCTGCGCACATGATCGCGATTGCCACAAGGCGATTTCTGCTAAATGCACCTTGTACTCTTCGATGTGGTCGTGAACGATCAGTCATACGAACGACTTAAAACATTCTTCTGGGTGTGTGAACCGATTTTTATGGAATTTTCAAACAGAAAGATACAGACCGTACTAGCCATAAACCCTCTTCGACAAGTCCGATGATGGATTCACTTTTCCAATGAAAAAAAGTGCTAAAAGTCCACTTTCCTGAAATCGCCTTTTTACGTAACCTTCCACCTCTTATTTCGCAGTTACAGAAATCAGTTATAGAAATCGTAGTTTTTGATGCATCCTTATGCTCGTCCAATTTTCGTCGTGTCTGCTATTACCATTGCCTTTCTTGCACTTGGTTTTCCAGCAACAGCACTCTGGGATGAAGACGAGCCACGGTTTGCTGCTATCGCCGAAGCAATGGTGACGACCGGAAACTGGGTAGTGCCAATGTACAATGACTCGCTTGCTGTCGATAAGCCAGTCCTCATGCACTGGAGCATGGCACTATGCTATATCGTATTTGGTGTTTCAGAGTTTTCTGCTCGCCTGCCAAGTGCAATCGCCACCTTTCTCACAGCACTTGCCCTCTATCGAGCTGGTGTCCAATGGTTTAATACGCCCACGGGTATCATTGCATCACTGGCGTACATCAGTTGTATCCTTGTTGGGATAGAATCTCACGCTGCGACACCTGATGCTATCCTGACGGCATTGTGCACATGGGCAACCCTTCTTGCCGCTGAACAGATTGTTCCCATTCCGAATACGATACAAACCTCACGCCTCACCATTTCACGTGCATGCCTCGTAGGCGGCTTGCTTGGGCTTGCAGTACTGTGTAAAGGACCAATTGGTTTTATTGGACCACTGGCCGTGCTGCTCCCCTGGGTCTGGCTTCTGATCATCGGTGAAACACCCGTACAACAACGGCTTCAGTTGAAGCAATTCATAAAGAATACCGTGACCGCAACGCTGCGCACTTGTATGACTCTCCGCCTTGGAGTCATCACACTCTCGATGCTTCTTATTTCGTTACCTTGGTATCTCCTTGTTGATATCTACACCAATGGACAATGGACACGGGGATTTTTCTTCATTCATAATATCGGCCGAGCTGCAGCTGCAATGGAAAATCATAGTGGCGGCCTCTGGTATCACCCTGTGACGATACTGATTGGCTTTTTTCCATGGTCTTGTTTTTTGCCATTTTCAATTGTTCTCGTTGCATGGCGATTGTGGAATGGTAAGGATTCGGCAACGCCTCGATCCATCAACGGACTTCTTCTTTTGTGGATGGCAGTATGGATTTTTGGTTTCTCACTGGCGGCTACGAAACTTCCAAACTACATCATGCCAGCATACCCAGCAGCTGCATTACTCGTTGCCGCAGTGGGAATTGATGCAGCATCTCGTGCACGATGGCCCCATCCTCGGTGGCTTGCACTTGGCCTTGCCTCGCTTGCCTTTGGCGGGATGGCATCAGCAGGCGTCATCTTCACAACAACATTCTTTGGCATCACACATGCGACTCCCTCAGCACTTGTTGGAGTCATACCCTTCATCGGATGCGTAGCTTGCTTGCTCGTTGCGAGAAAAAATCATCTTGCAGCCGTTCACTTCTTTACAATCACAGCACTCGTCTATACATCGCTGCTCATAGGACCTGTTGCTTCATGGCTTGGACGAGCGAATGCATTGCCTTATCTTGTGCAAAAAGCACATGTCCATGCTGGTGGGAAAGCTCGAATCGGTACGCTGACACATAACACACCAAATATTGTTTTTTATTCACACGGTCATGTAAAAGAATGGACGGGCGAAGAAACTAACGAGGTATTGAATTTCCTAAGCACTGGTCCAGATGCATTAGTGATTGTTCCTGCCCATCGATTTGACCTGCTTGCTGATAATCTACCGGCACGATATGGCATCATCGACCGAAAACGGCCTCTCTTTCGAGAGCATGACTTTCTGTTGATTGGCGACAAACAAATAGCCACTGCTCAGAAGAGTGTGGGTCTTTCTCGTTAGTTGATTCAAGCTTAGAACCTCTGGTGGGAAGTCCTTAGCGAATACTTCCAGAACGCTTTTGATATGCGGATCGTCGTTGCCGCCGTTGATCGTATACCTCACGTCTTGTCACAAGGGTTTCTATCCTCGCAGAATTCACAACGTGGATCGATGGATCATCAATGACGAATGGTGTTGACCATGTGTGCCCATCATTGAAGTTACATATATTGAAGAAAAAGGAATTGAGCCGTTCAGCACGGAATCCGTATGGGAACTGGCTTGTTAGATGATCATCGGCTGTAAGATCATCAACACCAGGCCGTGCAAAATAGTGCACTTGGCCATCTGGCGATACTGACATGCCAAAGGTCCACCAACCGAATTGTTCCAGAGGAATGTCCCTCACAGGAAAATCAATTCCTCGCCGGTTTCCACGAACTTTGAGTAGTGCCGAATCAGACTCTACGCTTTTTGACGTTTCGCTACGGAAGTGAATCCACATACCAGGCCAGTAGGGTTCAACGACCGGTGAACTTCCGGAGGCAAACAGACCTCGGTTCGGTTCAAGTGTCGTTGTTCTCAATCCCAATCGGATTCCAAAATGAGGTCCACTTCGATCTTCCCATTTTTCTGATGGCGGGAGCCACACCCGAACAACGCAGCTAGGAATTTCACGGACGGGTATTTGAGATCCAAGACGCGTTGTAATTCCACATATCAGGTCATCCTGTTGCATCATCCGTGAGTACGTTCCAGGCACTCCCGAATGAAGTGTCCGTATCAGAAGGGCATGCTTACTCCCGGGCACCCCTCCATCTGGCGTTTTGATCACATCCAGCAGATCCGGCTGACCTCGCTCAGGCCCCTCAACGAAACGTCTATTGGCTGAAAAACCCATTGGTCCTCGAGCGTAGCCGTCATCTTCTCGAGAACTTTTTGGATGATTGTGAATAAACTTCCATTCATTATCCTCAAATGTGTCGCCAAGATACTCAATCTTTAGTCCTGCTCCTGGAACTGGAGGAGACGAAACATACTCGACAGCCAAACCGATGGCTGGAACGAGGAACACAGAGGATACAAGAGACGTGTAAAGTGCAAGTCGGATTTTCATGGATGAATCGATAGAACGGTTAGAGAATGTACATGATGGAACCTTTCACCATATTTTGAATACCTGTGTGCTATCGGCATCAGATGCTTATGAGAATTTGCTCATAGCGACGCAGCGTCGCTGTCCGCACAACGCGCGTAAGCGGAACTGACACAGTCTCACCGCTCTCTGGTCCCTGCACCCTCTGAGTACGAGTCAGGGAATCCTATTCGTGGCTCATACTGAGAAACTTCGCCACATCCCGACCAAGTTTTTGAAGATCTGGCAGATTGAGATACATCATGTGTCCCGAACTATATTCCTCGAAAGAAACATTTGCTTTAATTGTTGGATCAAGCTCAAGGTGATGAATACTGTATCGCATTGCATCAGGAGGGACAGCCAAATCACATCGGCCTGTCATGACCAGCACGCGCAGATGTGGATTTTTCGACATGGCTGAAGCAAGATCAGCCGCCGTGCTTGAGTACGTATTTTCTTCGAATTTCCATGGCTGCACACCTGCGAGTGCTTTGTAGGGCAGATCATTTTCAAATAATAATTCTTCCCGAACATAGGCATTCATGGCAGCAGACAGTGGACCAAGAGCCGCCATATAGGATGGATCAAACCCAGGATATGTACTGGCACGGTCTCCATCTCGACCTGTGATACGCCCGTCATATCGTCCACAAATCAAACCCTCTTTCTCCAGCAACTTTTTACGAAACATGGATGGACTGATGCGCAGCCTATTCCCAATGATAATTTCTTCTGAGATTCCCGTCAGACGTGACAACGTGCTTGCAATCGTCTCCTGCTGATCCTTTGTCAAACTATCCCCGGCAAAAAGTGCAGCAAGATAATCGCCAGATGCAAACGCCCGCGATTCTGTTATTGCACGATCTCGATCCTGCTGAAGATCATTCGGAAGTTGACGATGGAAGTGTGCAACCGCCGTAAGTGTTGGCAGGAAAATGGAGTATGGCAAATCATTTGTGGAACCACTTCGGATAGTTCCATAGTCAACAAGCCCTGACACAAGAAGGAGACCATTGAGAAACATGCCATGCCGTTCCTGCAAATACTCTGCAATGCCTGCTGCTCGAAACACACCATAACTTTCTCCACAAAGATACTTTGGGGACCCCCAGCGACGATGCCGCGTCGTGTAGAGCACAATGAATTCTGACATGGCCTCAATATCTGGCCTTTTCCCAAAAAATTGATCCACTTTTTCATCCGCCATTGGCCGACTGAAGCCAGTTGCAACCGGATCTATAAATACAAGATCGGCATGCTGCAAAACGGTATGACGATTCGCAACGAGTTCATACGGTGGAGGTGGCAAGGTAGCATCTGGATTGACGAGTGCTCGCTTTGGCCCAAGACCACCAAGATGCAACCACACTGCTGATGCCCCTGGACCACCATTGAAGCAGTAAATAATGGGTCGTGACGAGTCACCTCCGTCTAACGTGTAGGCAACATAAAACATCGATGCCTTTGCAGTCCCATCTTTTTTCAATAACGGCAGCATGCCGGTCTCAGCAGCGTACTTAAGTTCTGATTCTCCTATCGTGATGGAGTGTGTGGTGACAACCGGCGTGTCACCTGCATCCGGAACAGCAGCTGCCTGAGAATCATCCTCTGTAGATTTTGATTGCTTTGGCTTTTGCTCTGATGGAACCCTCGCAGATTCCTTCGCTGCTTCTTTGGCAAACAAAGGATGGATTGAAGCGATGACCACAACAGAGGAAACAAGGAGTTTTCTAAGAACAATAAATCGTGGCATAGTGGATATCTTTCAATTCCTAATGGTGCAATTCAAAACGACATGATGTACGGATCAATGATTGACTCGATCACGTACAGTTTCAAATGCCTGAATGACATGCTCGAGATCCTCGTGGCTGTGGGCCGCTGAAACCTGCGTTCGAATACGAGCTTTTCCTTCAGGAACCACCGGATACGAGAAACCAACGACATAGACCCCTTCTTCGAGCATCGCATCGGCCATTCGGGTAGCCGTAGCAGCATCACCCATCATGACCGGCACAATCGGATGCTCACCCGGCAGGATGGCAAAACCTCGATGCTCCATTTCGTTCCGAAAGAAATGAGTATTTTTCAGAAGACGATCACGAAGCTGTGTGGATTGATCTAGCAATTCAAGCGACCGAAGTGCCCCTGCAACGACTGGGGGAGCAACTGTATTTGAGAATAGATAGGTACGGGACCGCTGCCTCAACCACTCAACAAGTTCTTTCCTTCCACACGTATACCCGCCACTCCCACCACCCAGTGCCTTTCCAAGCGTACCTGTCAGAATATCAATCCGTTCCGTTACGCCAAAATATTCTGGAGTGCCGCGCCCCGTCGGTCCAATAAAGCCAACTGCATGGGAATCGTCCACCATGATGAGTGCATCATACGCATCAGCAAGCTCACAAATGGATGGCAAGTCTGCCAGAAATCCATCCATCGAAAACACTCCATCGGTCGCAATGATCCGATACCGTGCATGCTTGGCTTCTTCAAGCTGTGCTCGAAGATCAGCCATGTCATTATTGCGATAACGAAATCTTTTCGCCTTACAGAGACGGATTCCATCGATGATGCTCGCATGATTCAATGCATCCGAGATAATGGCATCATCTGGGCCAAGAATCGTTTCAAACAGTCCTCCATTCGCATCCCAGCAGGAGTTGTAAAGAATCGTGTCCTCAAATCCTACAAACTGACTGATTCTTTCTTCGAGTTGCTTATGAAGTTTTTGTGTACCGCAAATAAAGCGAACACTCGCCAATCCATAGCCCCATTCCTCAAGTGATGCCTGGGCTGATGCAATAATATCTGGATGACTGGCAAGCCCCAGATAGTTATTTGCACACATGTTGATGACATGACGACCACCAGACACCTGAATGTGCGCTGCCTGAGCTGATTCCAAAATGCGTTCAACCTTATACGTTCCATTCTCCCGCATCTGGTGAGCCTGTTTGGCAAGATCTTCACACAGCCCGTCACGACTCATATATCACTCCACTTAAGAATTACTTTGCCACTTTCTCCTGACATCATGGCATCAAATCCCTTCTCGAAATCTGTGTAAGGAAAGCGATGGGTAATGACCGGTGAGATATCTAAGCCACTCTCCAGCATCACGGTCATCTTGTACCAGGTTTCATACATCTCACGACCGTAGATACCCTTGATGGTAAGCATATTAAATACAACTGTATTCCAATCAATGGCAACTTGATCAGTCGGAATACCAAGCATTGCGATTTTCCCGCCGTGGCAGAGTGATCCAAGCGTGTCATGCAATGCCGCAGGAGATCCAGACATCTCAAGGCCAACATCAAACCCTTCCTTCATGCCAAGATCATTCATAACATCTTGAAGCGATCCTTTTCGAATGTCATGGGCGACTGTTGCACCCATTTTTTTTGCAATGTCCAAGCGAAATGGGTTGACATCCGTAATAACAACATATCGTGCACCCGCGTGCCGCGCCACGGCAACACCCATCAAACCAATAGGCCCTGCACCTGTAATCAACACATCTTCACCGAGGACATCAAAGCTCAATGCGGTATGTACTGCATTTCCAAGTGGGTCAAAAATTGATGCAATATCTCGATCAATATCAGAAGCATGATGCCAGACATTCGTCATGGGTAAGACAATGTACTCGGCAAAGGCTCCTGGGCGATTCACACCTACTCCTTGCGTG
The DNA here is from genome assembly GCA_902629495.1 of Planctomycetaceae bacterium. The sequence goes on along the minus strand of CACORA010000006.1, from coordinate 64,006 downwards.
TCTTTGCACAGATGGCGCCGTCCAGCAAGACAGTTCCTGCAACGCCCACAGACCACATGGCCTTCACCAGAGACAATCTCACCTGGAAAAAAATCATATACATTGGATCCAACAGCAATGATCTCACCAACAAATTCATGCCCAACAGTCATCGGAACAGGAATTGTTTTCTGTGCCCAGGCATCCCAGTTGTAGATGTGGAGATCCGTTCCACAAATTCCCGTACGATCTACTCGTATCAGTACATCGTTAATTCCTACGTCCGGAACCGGCACGTCCTCAAGCCATAACCCTGGACAGGCTTCCCGCTTTACAAGTGCCTTCATCGTGTTCATGTGTTCCGCCACCTTTGTCTCATATGTCACATCGAAAACCGCCATCTATGATGTCTCATATGAACACTTTTTCCAAAGGGATACCGTGAGGAAAGAGTGTCATAGGAAGGACAACGAGGAAATTACGCCGTTATTCCCAGTCTGACAACGGAACACAGCTACAGAAGAGATTTCGATCACCGTGCACATTATCAACCCGACAGACCGGCGGCCAATACTTGCGACGGCGTAATTCAGCAACGGGATAGGCCGCTTGCTCCCGCGAATAGCCTCGTGTCCAGCCATCCGCGACAACGCACTCTGCCGTATGAGGAGCGTGCACCAACGGATTATCTTCTCGAGACCATGTCCCTTCCTCAATCTTACGAATCTCTGAGCGGATAGAAATCATTGCATGAATGAACCGGTCAAGTTCCGCGAGATCTTCACTTTCCGTTGGTTCAACCATGAGTGTGCCAGGCACCGGAAAACTGAGCGTCGGCGCATGAAAACCATAGTCAATGAGTCGCTTGGCGACATCTTCTGCAGTGACACCACTGGTTTCTTTTAACGGCCTCAAGTCAAGAATGCACTCATGCGCAATGCGACCGCTATCTCCTGCATAGAGTGTTGGATAATGCTCTCCAAGACGCTCGCTAATGTAATTTGCCGAAACAATGGCTGTTTCCGTTGCTCGCTGCAAGCCTTCCGCCCCCATCATCCGGATATACATCCAGCTAATTGGAAGCACCAGCGCATTCCCAAGTGGGGTTGCTGATACAGCACCGACCCCACCACTTGTTGCAACTCCACCGGTCGCATGGCCCGGTAAAAAATCAACAAGATCATCGACAACACACACTGGACCGACTCCAGGCCCACCTCCACCATGAGGAATACAAAATGTTTTATGAAGATTCAAATGGCTGACATCACCACCAAAATCACCTGGCGCTGCCGTTCCAACAAGAGCATTCATGTTGGCTCCATCCACATACACACGTCCACCATGATGATGCACAATGTCACAGAGTTCTTTAACGTGTGACTCGAAAACTCCATGGGTACTTGGATAGGTGATCATCACAGCAGCTAAGTCATTGCTGTACTCATCACACTTGGACTTGAATCCGTCCAAGTCAATATTTCCCTGAGCATCGCAACCAGTGACAACAACACGCATGCCAGCCATCTGCGCACTGGCAGGATTGGTACCATGAGCGGAAGCCGGGATCAGACACACGTCGCGATGCCCCTGTCCTCGTGATCGCTGCCAGGAACGAATGGCAAGAAGCCCCGCATACTCACCCTGACTTCCCGCATTGGGCTGGAGACTGATACCGCCATACCCAGTTGCCTCACACAACCAGTTTTTGAGTTGCTCTGTCAGTTGCGTGAAGCCTGCCTGTTGCTCTTTCGGTGCGAAGGGATGAATATCAGCAAACTCCGGCCAACTGACTGGGATCATCTCAGTTGTTGCATTGAGCTTCATCGTGCAACTTCCAAGAGGGATCATCGAACGATCGAGAGCGAGGTCCCTATCGGCAAGCTCTCTGAGATACCGTAACATTTGCGTTTCACTTCGATGGGAGTGAAACACTGGGTGCAAAAGGAAAGAAGACTGACGCTCGAGCCACTCTGGAATGAGTGAACGTGCCTGATGTTCGCACTGGTCAAATGCTGGAGCCTCCTGCCCTGGGTTTACGAAAACTTCCAACAGATCAACCACATCAGACGGTTTCGTTTTTTCATCAAACGAAATACTCAACGTACTGTCATCAATCGCCCGAAGATTACTACCCATTGCACGAGCTCGCTCAACAAGACACTCTGCTTGAGAGCCAACATCAAGTGATACCGTATCGAATGCATACGTGTTCCGAGTCTGGTACCCCATAAGACGAAGCCCAGCCATGAATACCGATGTGAGGTGAGCAATTCGCTGTGCAATAGCACGAAGGCCTTCTGGGCCGTGGTAGACCGCATACATAGCTGCAACAACTGCTGGCAAGACCTGTGCGGTACAGATGTTCGACGTTGCTTTCTCACGACGAATGTGTTGTTCACGTGTTTGAAGAGCCAGCCGATAGGCAGGCTTCCCGGAAGCATCAATGCTCACACCGACTAAACGGCCTGGTAAAGAGCGTCGAAATTTATCCTGACATGCAAAAAAAGCTGCATGCGGCCCACCGCAACCCATAGGCATACCCATTCGCTGTGTCGAACCAACAACGATATCAGCGCCCCATTCTCCTGGAGGCTTCAGGAGCGTAAGAGCGAGTGGATCCGTAGCTACACAAAGAGTGGCATTCTTTTCAAGCACTCTTTCTGAAAGCGAGTGCCAATCCGGTATCTCACCATCTGTAGTTGGGTACTGGACAAGCACCCCAAAAAATGGACCTTCTTCAATAAGCTCACGGACATCTCCAATGATGAGATCAATACCTAATGGTTCCGCTCGTGTGGCAAGGATCTCAAGGGTCTGTGGATGACAATGATGATCAACCACGAACACAGTATCTTTTGACTTCGTGACCCGGTACGCGAGGGCCATTGCCTCTGCGGCAGCCGTGGACTCATCTAGAAGAGACGCGTTACTGATTGGCATGCCAGTCAAATCACAGATCATTGTCTGAAAGTTGATAAGGGCTTCCATGCGGCCCTGACTGATTTCAGCCTGATAGGGCGTATACGCTGTATACCAGGCAGGGTTTTCGAGAATGTTTCTCTGAATCACAGTTGGAGTGATCGTTCCATAATAGCCTTGCCCGATAAAACTCTTTAAAACCTTGTTCTGTGACGCGATAGCTTTAAGTTCCTCTAACGCTTCGGTCTCTGAGAGCGCTGGTGGCAGTCGCATGTTGTCATGACGACGAATACTTGATGGGACAACCTGTTCGATAAGTTCGTCACGGGAAGATACGCCTATGGCATCAAGCATATGATGCTCGTCTGCTTCTCGGATGCCGATATGTCGGCTGGAAAACTCCGGGCAGCCTTCGGGTCCGTGTTCAGATAATGACGAGGATCCACAAGACTTGATTGCGGAGGCTGGAGCGTGGATTGCGGACATGACTGAGATTCCTTAGCACACCACCCTGTAGGATGGCGACGTGATCCCTGTTGTCCTGGAACCTGAGAGATTCACACCCGGATTTCGATCCGGGGCTTGCCCCTTCGGTGGATGAAATCATGCGATTTCATCGCTCTCCAACAGTTTTTCTCAGTCAGTTCTTTTGCCTGAGCGTTCGGCCTTCGGCGGTCTTTCGACTCTCTCCTGACCCTCAAAAGTCTATGCTGCTGAGCACCTCACGACAACGCCTTTCTCTCCCCTATCGCAAACAGGCACTGGAATCGGCTAATATATCCCGTCATCGATTCTGATACCCGATGGTGTAACGGTAGCACAAGGGTTTTTGGTACCCTTAGTCTAGGTTCGAATCCTAGTCGGGTAGTTTGGGCCCTTATCCAAAAAAACTGCGTCAGGTACTCGAAGGGCCGAGCAGCAGACGGACACGGTCGGACTCGACACGATCCCGTTGGCGATCGAACGATGTGGACACGAAATCGCGGCACGTCCCAGAGACGCTCAACGCTGGCGACATGCCTCGAGAAGATGACAAATAACTCATCAGAACGCTCCGCCCTCAGTCCCTGCCACCGTTTACTTCAACACTATCCTTCTTCGATTTTCCGAAAGGCTATGACGCATCACGCAAAAGTTTTTCTGCTGTGGAATCTGGATTCAGTTCTCTGTGCTTCCACTCATCCCACATCTTTTCATCAATGATATTCATTATTTTTTCAGCCTCTTCTTCGTTATCCATCACAGCCGCTGACATCACAACTGAAAAAAGCTGATACTCATTCCACTTCTGTGCAGTACCACGAAGTAACCTGTGGTCTTCAGGGGCAGGAGAGTTAGCCAAACGGCGAATTTCTGCCATGGTGAGCGTAGGTGCCTTGGGAAGATGCTGATCCCTTTTCGCTTCTTCCGCACTCACCCACTTCACTCCACCATCAACCAGTGCATAACTATCCAACAGAAGCGGCACTTGTACCGGAACCAGACCCCGTCCCATGAGATACTGCTTCGGTGTCAGGCTTGGATACATTTCTTTTGCAAGGCGATAGTCTTCGCTCTTGATTTTAGAACCACTCGAAGAAGTAAAGGAGATGAGACAAACCAACCCGACCACAATCAGGAAGAACCACAAAAGAGTTGAGTCACCCTTTGATGGATTGGATTTCGATACTCGAACGATCTCACAACCTGCTTGTTCTGCGTTTTCCATGGCCCTTTCCGATGCAGTGGTTCTGGTGAAGATACTTCCTACGAAAGGTATGGGCTTCTTGTTTGAATTTCAAGTGAATTCGTCGGCAGGCACCGTTTCCAATCCTGTTGCCACTCCCCAAACAGGCTCAAAACAACTGGTAAAAACACACACTGCTACTACTTGTTTTTATGGGAGCCTCAGCCAGTCGATATGCTCCCTACACATTCTTTGATGCGACTGTTCTTTCGTTGTGATAGCGAAACAGAGCCCCTAAACTCTTCGTGCGTAAGGGGAACGCTCACAATCCAAGTGAACACACAGAAAAGAGTCCTTATATGAACACAACAGGCCCAGCATCGTCTGAATCCGTCTCAGCACCGCAAAGAAAACCAAGTGAATGGTCAAACTACCCCTCACTACGAAGACTCTCAATTGCATGCAAGTTTTGTGGCTATATAAGTCTTGGACTTGCAATCTGTTTGCTTGCTTTACTGTTCTTACAACAAATACCTATGGGCTTTAGCTTTATCCCTTATCTTTTTATCAGTGGACTGTTGCTCCTTGCTCTTCCTGAGATCATCATTCTAGCCATTCGTATTGAACAGCGACTCGCAAGTATCGACAGTAAACTCAAGTAACGTTGCCACAGGCCGAACGACCTATCCCCGCTGCGACTGAGAACGAAATCGTCGTCGTTGATGACCAGCATCTGTTTCTGCAAACTTGGCCTCATGCTTGGTCACTCGCCCCTGCGTTCGTTGTCGCCAGAGTTTAAATGAACGTGGCTTCAACTCCTGCCGCATTAATTTAATTACTTCTCCGGGAGTCAGACCGAATTGGTCACGAATCGCATCAAAACTGGTGCGATCTTCCCAAGCCATCATGATGATACGATCAATATCTTCACGTTTGCCTTCATGCCGATTTTTAGACATCTGGTTTTACTTCTCATTGTCACTGTGTAACAACTCTCCAAACATATGTCCTCCGATATCATCATGCTGCCATGTCCCGGCATACCTGTTGCGATGAAAGAGCACCCTGGCGGAAAAGGTGCCCATACCTGGAAGGGCAACGTTATCTAGTGTAATCATGGGCGTGTCTCCGGCCCACTTCACCACAACCGGTACAGGGACGGTTGTGTCAACGTCTCCATACCGAATGCGAGATGTCACCAGCCACAGATCTCCTCCAAGTGGTATTGCAGACTTAATGGTGTATTCCTCTTCCTGTGGTAGTTCATCCTCTTGTGTATTGCGATCAATCGTAAAACGCCCGCGGAGCGTGACTCCCGACAGGAGCTTCTGGAATCGTGACGTTCGACGTTGAATGGTGTCCGGTCGGTTCCCCTGCCCCTCGGCTGTTGGACCTGTTTCAACCTCTTGCTGATGCAAGGTCTGTGAATCCGATACGCTCTCCGGTGGCATTCCCCACCCTCGGCTGAAAGAACATAAAGCCAAAGAGAATGTTATTCCAAAAAAGAATCCACCATATTGTGACCTGGTCACCATACGCCTCACCTCCAAAACGAATACTGCATGTCAACGGCTCAACAGCCTCATGATATCAGTGTTGGCACAAACGCATACAACGATTGTCAGAGGCCAGATGTATCATCCACTAAAAGCTGATGACATCACACACCAAGGGAATACACTATGGATGCAGGTGACACTTGGCGAAGACATCATTTTCAAGATAATACGATGCTGGCTCCTTCCTTATCGTCATGTTGTTGACGAGTGAAGCCACGAATGAAAGGAATACATGATGAATGCCGTTGTAAGAAAAATAGTTCCTGTGTGTGGAATCATCATATGGAGCCTTCTTTTGCGTACGTATGGTGCAGATATACCGAAGGTACCAGCTCGGATTGTTGATTCGGCAAACGCCCTCAAAGATCCAAATATCGTCGTTGCCGATCAAAAAATTCGAGGCAACGACCCTCTCTCTCAGGCAGCCAGCGCCTATGTCACCGTCCGCTCACGAGCCAAAGTATTGAACCTGAAACATGCCGTTGACCTTCAAAAAGCCCTTAACGGAAAACAACCCACAGTTGAGGAGTTTGTACAACTCCTCAAAGAACATGGAGTAGAGTTTAATCCCCTACGTCCATTTCAAATGTATGGATATGATGGAAAAACAGGTGCCATCACCATCCTTGAAAACACGAAGGAGAAAGCCGCGCACTACAAAAAGGCTGGCATACCTATCAATTAAAACAGCCAGTTGCTTCTTCTCTCCTGCGTGATGCGGCACACGAAACTGTGTGCGAATTTCTCTTACCTTGCGAGGTATTCATGAGAAAGCGTCACATCGTTATGGCTCTTTCGCCACGTCAATAGTTTTGTTCGCAAGGTGGCCGCGATGGCTGCATGATCAGATGAGTTGATGAGGTTCTTTCTTTCAAATGGATCTTGTTTGAGATCGAACAATTGTTCTTTACCTGCGATTGGATAACAGATGAATTTCCATCTATCGGTTCGAACCATGCGCTGGGAGTTGCGGAAATGAGCAAAGACTTCGTCGTACATGTGTGCCGTGTGATCTTCGAATGCAGGCTTTAGGCTTTTTCCTTGAACGGTTACAGGAATGTCGATTCCTGCAAGTTCACACGTGGTTGGATACAGATCACGTAAATAGCACGGGGTTGTACACACCTGTCTCGCCGGAATGCCTGCACCATAGAAAATCAGTGGAACACCGATGGAATGCTCATACATATTCTGCTTTCCTCGAAGGCCGTGGCTTCCCATGGCCAAGCCATGATCACTCGAATAGATGATCACGGTATTTGCTAACTTGTTGGTAGCTCGAAGTGATTCCAGAATTCTTCCAACCTGCTGATCAAGATGCTCAATCACGGCATAATACACTGCTAACCCCGATTGTGTTTCATCCTCTGTTCTTGGCCAGTGAAACAGTTTTTCATCCCGTCCCTGAAAATTACCATGATCAAACGGGTGTTCTGGACGAAAGTTTGGCGGTGTTGGTGGTCGATCGAACTCAACTGTATTCCAACCTGTCGGGAAAAAAAGTGGGTCATGAGGCGCCGTAAAATTCACATGTAAGAAAAATGGCTCATCTTGGTTTGATGAGATAAAGTCGATGGCAGCATCGGCAAAGTCTTTGCTGATGTCTGGCAGAAGACCAACACCTCGCTCAGGAAACAACTGCTTATCGTCGGTCTGAAAAACCCACCCACGGTACCCTGTGACATCCATGCCTTTCCAATCACGTGCATACGTAAGCGGAAAAGCACTACCACCACTTCCAAACAAGCCCTTTGCCTTCACATATCCAAAATCACTCGGGCGACCTTTTGTGTGCCACTTCCCAACATAACAGGTGTCGTATCCTGCCTGAGCCAATGCAGAACCCCACGCAACAGCATGGACATATGGGCTATCGCCAGCATCCTGCTTTCCGTTGTTGAGACCATCTCGACCAGTCAGTATTTCAGCACGACTGGCAACACAAATGGGCACAGCAGTAATTGCATTCAGAAAAACCGTCCCATGGTCAACGAGATGATCCAACGAGGGTGTCTGAATATTGGTATTCCCAAGAGCGCGTATGGTATCGGAACGCTGATCGTCTGCGAGTATGAAAACAATATTTGGCAAATGCGTTTCTTGATGACGGGCAGCGGCTCTAAGCATGCCGGGCACGAAAAGCATTGACATGATGATCAGCCAAAGACTGCTACGACACAAAATCATTTGTACGGCAACATGCTCCATTTCCTCATGCTCTTTTCCAAAAGATACGGTAGAATGGCATCTGTGGAAGTTAGTCTTGAGTCGTTCTCTCCACAGGTACAACTGGACGATGTCGTGGAATCTGTGCCCTAAAATCACCCAGACTATGCCAGTGGAGGGGAGTGCTAAGATCCACTTCTGCGACAGCAACGGAAGGCCACTCTTTCGCTTGAGCAAGAGGTTTACCGTCTTGACCATAGACGGCTGAAATCATCCAGCGTGAAGATACATCTGTGTATGTACTACTCACTACATAAACATGGTTTTCACACGCGCGGGCAGCACCCAGCATCGGGTTACAACCCCAAACAGGCCACGCAATGACATCCGCTCCATTCTTTGTCAACTCACGAGCAACCTCTGGAAAAAAACCGTCATAACAGATCATCATTCCAACGTTTCCAAAGCGTGTTTCAAAAACAGGATAGTCATCACCAGGCATGATGCCTCCTTCAATTTCACCTCGTGGCAATGTGACTTTTCTGTACTTTCCAACAACCCCACCAGATGGTCCAAGAAGTACCGCGACATTATAAATCAAGTGTTTTTCACGCTCGAGCAACCCAGCCACAATGTAGCAGTCGTGCTTTCGGGCAAGATTTCCAAAGTACTCCGTTGATGGGCCTGGGATCGTTTCTGCACACTCCGCGTACGTCAGCCCTGTTCCGTAGTAGGTCAATACCTCCGGCAGAACGACAAGATCAGCATTCTGCTTTGCAGCCTCTGCAATCAGTGGAGCGAATTGCTCACATTTCTCATGTGATGTTTTTCCATTCTTTGGTCGATGATGCACAGTCGCAAGTCTGATCAACCGAGGCTTCGGAGCAGGAACCTCAGAAAAGCCAACATCTGCCCACGCGATCTGTGTATTCGGTTGCCCCCATCGATAATGGAGTTCTACAATGGCCCGTACGGCAGTACTTGGAGCTCGATAGATCGCAGTCAACTCAGTCCAACCGTTAACAGACTTCCCGTCAGGTGGAAACTCGGGTTGGGCTCGTGGGTATTCCCCCGGTCGATAGGACGCTTCTGAGACTTCATCACGCATGGCCCGTTCACCTTGACTGTTGAGCCATACAATTCGAGCTGTTCCTACCCGACGGAGATGTGGCTGATGGAAGGAGCGGCGCCATACTGAGAACTGATAATGCTTCTTCCCCTCAACTTCGAAGGCATGCTGCCAGTGCCCTGACAGACCTTCACGACCATTCGACGCAATGACAAAGGCACCTTGTCCGCGAGGGCCACCCTTTTTGTCCCATGAAAATTCTGGGCGAATTTCAGGGCGTGCTGAATGTGTTGTCCAACCCGCAGGCTCAAGATCAGATGCTGAGCACTCAACATATGACGCCAACACACATGCACTGAAAATGAAAAGAAGGCGTGTTATACATTTCATGGTTACACACTCCTCGATTACTGGATACTGCTCTCTCACATCTCGCATGACTTGGCAGAAACGTCTCAGCAATACAACCATACCGTCGGGACGAAGAAATCTCTAACGCAATACTCAAAAGCTCTTTTCTGATGCGGCCTTTTTGGCTTCGTGCTTTTTACAAGCCATCGACTGCGAGCCAGTATCCGTATGCAGAGCCCTCCATGGCAAGTGATTTGAAGCATTGACAGCCGGCAGCTCATTTCCTAGTCGCCGAATTAGTGACTGGTTTCCGAGCCTGTGCCCTCATTTTTGCTCTCGACCACAGCCTCAGAAGTAAGCTCATTAAGAATTCGAGCAACACTATGACCAAGAAGTCCTTTGAGAGTCTGATCATTCAATTCATCGAGTGCTCGAATTGCTCGCTCTTTATAATGCTCCAATAAAAGGACTGCCTCTGCATCAGCTTTTGAAACTCTGATTGCAGCCCGAACGTGGTGAGCTGTGATATCGGCATTGGATTTACCCGTCGCCAGGCCAACCAACATCGTACGATCGTCACCCTGTGCTCGTTCAGCAGCGAGTGAGATGACTACACTCGGCCGTGATGTAGCATCTCGCATGAGCCCTGAATCATCAACAAGATCATCGAGGTCATCTTTGATCTGATATGCCACACCCACCGCATCACTATACGCACGCAAAACGTCAGAAAAATCATGTGCACGCCCTGCGGCAATTGCCCCAAGCTGTAAGGCTACGTCAAAAGCAGGAGCTGTTTTAAGACGGAAAATCTCCAACACGTGATGACTTGATAAAGAACACGGTTTATGGCTCCACGATAACTCTGCCCCTTGGCCACGGCAGAGAAGTCGCTGTGCGCCTGATGCTTCAGCCACAGCGGCACGCACTCGTTCACCATCAAGTCCCGAATCAGCAAGAAGTCTGTATCCCTCACCGATGAGCACATCACCGACATTCAATGCAATGGGCACACCATATTCCCCACATAAGGTTGGCTTTCCATATCGCTCTAGGTCACCATCTTCGATATCATCGTGAACGAGCGAAGCCTTGTGAAAACACTCAACGGCTACCGCAATTTTTTGAATCATCGATGCTGTTTGAACATCTTCATCTGGTTGCAATGCCACAAATACTGATACTGCCAAGAAAGGCCGCCACCTCCGACCTCCAACGGCTAGCCAATCACGAGCGACTTCTTCTGCATGCCCTTGGGGCTCTCCCATTAGTGTGTCAAGTTCCGTTCTTAAGAACCAACTCTTCACCGTGTCATGAAGGTTTCCAAGATCAACCATCTGCGAGGCGTCAGCAGCATAATCGTTGAAGATTGAAGCTGCCTTTCCAGCACCAGGCAACCCGTTATTCATCACACATCGGGACTTGGATGTATTTGTAGTCATAGATACGTCATCTTCTGTCATTCAAATCAACCTGAACAAGTATGTTGAAGAAAAACCATTGTTCACTTTTTCTTACGCATACCCTTTTTGAAAATCATCATACCGTGACTTCACTGGCGCTCGATTGTTTCTGCTCATAACCAATGAATCGCTCTATACCTCGAGCGTACCTGATTCCGTCTCACCCTCAACTGCAGAGAGCCATCCGGGCACATACGGATCGGAATGAGTCAGGCAAGGCTCTATACTCGATACTGAATGAGCCCCCTGAAGCACCCCGTCCGCACTCAAGAAGTTCATTGACTGCCTTCGACGACATCAAATGGCCACCCGAAATAAAACGCATCTCCCGACTGGACACTACTCGTGATTTCAACAGGCTCACTCAGCATACGCGGCATACATTTTTGTAAAATCGACTCTCCATAGTTTTGTTTTGTCAGAGCATGGATCCCCAATGGGTTTTGTTCAACAGAAGTGGATTGAGCCTACAGGAGAGCAGGAAGGCCGGCTATCATGTAGGGAACCGAGCAGAAAAGTGTGCATGCCGAAAACGAATGGGCTCAACTATCAGTCATGCCGTCGTGCCTTAATAAAAAGTGAAATACAAAAACACCAACTAATGCACCAGAGATTGGAGCTACGACATATAACCACTGGCTTGTCCATGTGCATGACATAACAGCTGGTACAAGTGATCGCACAGGATTCATAGATGCTCCACTAATCGGACCTGCAAACATTGCTTCAACACAAATGACAGCCCCAACCGTCAAGCCTGCAAGCATTCCTTGCTCTTTGGATCCACTCGAAACAAGAAGAACAACCACCATGAGAATGGCTGTGCAGATCATTTCAAGAATAAATGACTGCCATGGAGCACCAGACGGAATCGTGGCTCCCAAGTTCAGATGACTTGGAAAGAGGGTTCGCAAAAGGGAACTCGCCAAGATTCCTCCTGCTATCTGGCTAAAGATATACGGAAGAACAGAGGACCGAGGAAGCCGGCCTGCTATCCACATACCAACAGTGACGGCAGGGTTAATATGGGCTCCAGAAATATCTCCCACCGCGTGAATCATTGCCATAACAACAAGACCAAAGACAATCGCGATCCCGACATGCGTAATCACGCCTTCCGCTATGTCATTGATAACGATAGCGCCAGTACCGGCGAATACCAGACAAAATGTGCCAAAGGCTTCTGCATACAATTGACGTCGCATTGATATTTTCTCTTGGCATTCAGACATAGTGGAAACACGAGAGAGACTTATGGACTGAGGCGTTCGATGAGTCTTGACATATCCAATGGGATACGACTTTCGAATCGCAGCTCTTCTCCTGTTGAAGGCTGAATAAAACCTAGTTCGGCAGCATGTAGAGAAACTCGTTGGGCTCCGGAATGATCCTTTACATTCATGTGACGAGGAGCCGAATATACTCGCTCTCCACATATCGGATGACCGCTCTCAGCAAGATGGATCCGAATCTGGTGTGTTCGGCCTGTCTCCAATTGACACTCAACAAGCGTATAGGTGTTCCCGTCTTTTCGCAGTCGTTGCACCGGTTTCACATGAGTCACTGCCCGCTTTCCCTCCCCAACGTCTGATGAGGAACCACGACGGCCATCTCCACGATCACGAACAAGATGGGTGATGATCGTTCCCTCTCCAACTCGTCCAACTGCCACAGCAAGATACCGTCGGTGAGTCGTGTGCAACCGAAACTGTTCTGCGAGAATTCGTCCTGCCGGAACCGTACGGGCGAAGACAACAAGTCCACTCGTTTCTCGATCTATACGATGAACGGGATACACTGGCCCAGTACGTGGAGCGTACCGATCATTGTCTCCTGGCTTCTGTTTTCCTTTTCTCGTACGGCTTTGAGATGACGCATACCGCCTGATAATTTTTGGCATCATTTCATCAAGTGTTGGCTGCAATTGTTTTCGACGAGCTGGCCAGGACGCCTCTTCGTGATGACGAGTTGTTGTAATACCAGACGGCTTATCAACAACAACCACATCATTATCGAGATAGATAATCTTTATATCACGTGGTTTTGGAGGAGGAGCTGCTGGTTCTGATAACACTTTGACCACGTCACCATCTTTGAGACGTCTGGCCTCATCAGTACAGATATTCCCGTGAATCATGACATGGCGGGTTCGCACAAGCTTTTGAATTCGGGACCAAGGAACACTGCTACGTTTTTTCCGTAGAAATGCCGCCAATGTCTGTCCCTGCTCCTGCAATGTAATGTGATACACTTGGTCTCGGGTTCGTGTCATAGGAACCAACGTAGCAAGTCAGGCACAAGAATGCTGGAATCCGTCGTTAATGCCGGGGGAATCGAAGAGTTGCCCCGTTGTAAATCGCTCGACAACTGCCCTGCCTTGACCTCATTGGTCACAGATTTAGACTCCAATGGGAGGCCTCACTGCGGCTGCCTCCTTTGACAGTTCGCCGTTTTCTTTTTTGTGAGGTTTTATCGTGCCCGGCACTTGCGTCATCGGTCTGCAATGGGGTGACGAGGCAAAGGGCAAGCTCGTCGACGTTTTTACGGAACAGCACGATGTTGTTGTCCGGTATGCTGGTGGAGCAAATGCAGGGCATACCGTTGTGTCTGACGGCCAAACATGGAAGCTTTCCCTGATACCAAGTGGCATTCTTCGGGATGGCATTGCATGCGTCATTACTGGAGGAGTGGTCCTGGATCCATCGGCGGTCATTCACGAAATTGATAGCCTGGAGTCACGCGGCATCACTGTTTCTGGAAAACTCCAAATAAGTGATCGGGCTCATGTTGTCTTCCCATGGCATATTGCAGAAGACAAAGTACTTAACGAGTGTCTCTCAGGAGGAGAATCGATTGGCACCACTGGCCGTGGTATTGGCCCATGTTACCGAGATAAAGTTGGTCGATCACTGGCTATTCGATTTGGTGACATGTACCGAGACGATTTTGCAGACAAGCTAAAACATATTGTGGCGGTCAAGCAAAAACTTTTGAATAATCCTGAAATTGATGCACTTGATGTACAGGGCATCATAAAGCAATACCAACAGTTTGCCGATCGACTGAAGCCATACATTTCAGACACCAATACTTTCCTGCTTGATACTATTGAAAATGGCAAGCGGATTCTCTTTGAGGGTGCTCAAGGAGCCTTACTTGATATTGATCATGGTACGTTTCCGTTTGTGACCAGTAGTAATTCGTCCGGTGTTGGCGTCTCAAATGGATCAGGCATTCCTGGCCGGTGGATAAATAGAGTCGTTGGTGTTGTAAAAGCCTACTCGACTCGTGTGGGTGGAGGCCCCATGCCGACAGAGCAAGACAATGATACGGGGCAGTTTCTTCGAGATCGAGGAAATGAGTATGGGACTGTCACACGGCGTCCACGACGTTGCGGATGGTTCGATGCTGTCGCAACGCGTTATTCAGCAAGACTATCTGGCGTTGACGAGTTAGCTGTGATGCTTCTGGATGTGCTCAGCGGCCTTAAAGAGGTGAAGATTTGTACGGCGTATGATATCAACGGAACCCGTACAACAGATTTTCCGAGTCATGCTGATGATCTGAAAAATGCTGTTCCTGTCTATGAGACTGTTCCTGGGTGGAATGAGGACATCTCTACCATACGCAAGGAATCCGAGCTTCCAGATGCAGCCAAACGGTATCTCTCACGGCTTGCAGCATTACTCGGTCGACCAGTCGTGACTGCCTCTGTTGGACCGGATCGTGATCAAACTATTAAGTGCCACAATGTCGGTGTGACTGCTTCACCATGTCCAAAATCATCTCAAACGACTCCAGCAAACGCATGACTGATGTCGGCTCTCCTCAACGTGAAAACAATGAGGCCCAACAACAGCCACAACATATTGCCATCATTATGGATGGCAACGGACGATGGGCTCAACAGCAAGGTCTTCCACGAATTGAGGGGCATCGTCACGGAGTAAAAAGTGTTCGAAAGATTACTGAAGAATGTGCACGACGTGGAATTGAACAACTCACGCTGTATTGCCTTTCCAGTGAAAACTGGCGTCGACCACAGGAAGAACTCACCTTTCTCATGCATTTGCTCGAACAATACATGATTGAAGAGCGCGCTTTGTTGATGAAAGAAGAAATTTGTGTGCGCATGATTGGACGCCGATGTGACATTCCAGCATCAACACTTGAAGAACTTGATCGAACAGTGTCTATGTGTGCTCAGAACAGAGGCTTGCAGTT
Source organism: Planctomycetaceae bacterium (assembly GCA_902629495.1). The sequence continues at coordinate 48,607 of CACORA010000006.1, read as the reverse complement.
GTGCCTTGCAGTCAATTACGGTGCTCGGGCAGAAATTGTCGAGGCGGCCAGAAGCCTGGCTCGTGAAGTGGCAGCTGGTCAACTTGATCCATCTATGATCGATGAAGATCTCTTTGCAGCACGGCTCGATACTGCCGGCATGTCAGATCCTGACCTTCTTATTCGCACCGCTGGTGAAATGCGAATCAGTAACTTTCTTCTCTGGCAGATCAGCTACTCTGAACTTTGGGTTACAGACGCCGCCTGGCCAGACTTTGATGAGTCACACTTGTCTGATGCAATCGCAGCATATGCGTCTCGTGATCGTCGATTCGGAGGCTTGTCCCCAAAATGAGATCCTTCGATACTTTCTTGCGACGGACGATTATGACCTCCGTTCTTATTGGTCTATTCTCTGCTTTAGCCTACGCAGATGCCACGAGTCTTATGGGGGTCGCTCCTGCATGGTGGCTACTCCCAGCACTGATACTTCTTGCCGTGGCAGGTGTAAATGAACTCAACGATATGTTTCATGCACGGAATCTTTCGTTGCCAGTATGGACATTGCGATTAGGGGTAATCACTACGTTTTTGGCAGTTGCATTTGGAGCACAAAGCGTCACCATGGATTCACAGCATGTACCATCTGTGGCAGCATTGGGCTGGGCGCTTGTTGCATTGGCCGTGTCCGCAGGTTGTTTTTTTGCATTGGAAGTCATTGATTTCAAGCCGACGGGTGGCTCGCTTGAGCGGCTTTCTGCAAGCCTATTCATCCTGACCTATCTCGGAGTTCCCATGGCGTTCATGGTAAGCCTGCGACTGGTCTACCTCGACACCCCGACCAACGCGCAATACATTTCACACCCGTTAGGAATGGTGCCTTTAGTAAGCATGATTGCTGTGGTCAAGGCTGGAGATATCTGCGCTTATATTGCTGGGTCTCTCTTTGGAAAAAACAAATTGGCTCCACTGCTGAGTTCTGGAAAAACATGGGAAGGCGCAGTGGCATCACTTGTTGGCTCGTCCGCTGCCGCTTGGTTAATACTTCAAGGCTTGGGGATGAAGATTCCCCACCAGCCTTTGGGGGGCTGGCTTGTTTTTGGCCTTACCGTTGGTCTGGCTGGCATGCTTGGTGACCTTGCGGAATCACTCATAAAACGTCAGTCCGGCGTAAAGGATTCTGGAAATACTCTTGCTGGCCTCGGTGGAGTCCTCGATCTGATGGACTCACTTCTTTTTGCAGCTCCAGTTGCTTGGTCGCTCTGGATGGCTGGAATGAACGCAAGTTAGAACACCGAAGACTTTTTAGCCCCCACGAATAGAACAAGAACGGGTGTTCAACTCAAAAAAGCATTTCGCATTACACGTCCTTTTCTGTCTGGAAACAAGGAACCCAACGAGCCAGGAATAGTACTTTTTAAAGAGCAAAAAGCGTGGCTTTGGCTAAAAAACATCTAAAAACACGGAAATAATGAATCCCAAAGTTGTTTAGCCACCATGTGAGTTATACTGTTAGATCGGTAAAAAATTCATTATCCCAAGAGACCGACGGCTTTACAGTTCACCGCGGGCTCAGATGTCTCGGACGACTATTGCGGAAGTAGATTCAAAACGGCTCGTGGACCTATTCGGTCCACGGGATCAAAACCTTCGCCGTATCCGCGATGCACTTGGCGTTACGATTTCGGCGAGAAAGGATTTGGTTCACATTGAAGGTGACGAGCATTCCGTCACACAGGCAGCAGAAATATTTGAACAACTTGAAAAGATTGTTCATGAACAGGGTTCTGTGGGAGCCGAAGATGTCTCCCAGTTACTAGCTGCCGCCACGGGTAAAACCGAGGACATTAACCGTACTCCTATCGAAGTGCATCGGCCCGGTCGATCTGTCGTTCCTCGATCACATGGTCAGGCAACCTATGTTGAGTCAATGCGGGAAAATGATATCGTTGTCTGCTCAGGACCCGCGGGAAGTGGAAAAACATTTCTTGCTGTTGCAATGGCGGTAGCTGCCCTTCGTGCAGAACAAGTTCACAAACTTGTTCTCGTAAGACCAGCAGTTGAAGCTGGAGAAAGCCTTGGATTTCTTCCAGGTGACCTGCAAGCCAAAATAAATCCATACCTTCGCCCACTTTTGGATGCGCTGCGAGAGATGATGGACTTTGATCTCCTCAAGCGACTCACTGAACAAGATGTCATTGAAATGATTCCGTTGGCATACATGCGAGGCCGTACACTGAATGATGCCTTCATCATTCTTGATGAAGCTCAAAATACCACCGTTGAGCAAATGAAGATGTTTCTTACACGACTTGGCATGAACTCTAAAATGGTCATCTCTGGTGATATCACTCAGATTGACTTGCCGCCAAATCGGAAGAGTGGACTTGTCGATGCGCTCAGGCGACTTGACAATGTTACTGGCTGTGGAACGGTATCACTTAAAGGTGGGGATATTGTCCGTCATCCTCTCGTACAAAAAATCGTGGAGGCATATAACTACTGACAACGTCAGTAGATATTATGAGCATTGATTCTCCCAAAGTCCGTCGCCGTGTCAGACGTGGTACGTCCGTTGAGGGTCCTCAAGGGTTTTGGGGGCAACTGCTGGAACGAACATCTCGTGCTGATGTTTTATCTCGATTGGCAATATGCTTGGTAGCGTCAGCTATTTTGATGATCCTTTTGCACGGTTGGACAGAACCTCTCCCGTTTCAAATTGGGAGTGTGCCACCACGCGGCGTCGTGGCACGAGTCCCCTTTGAACAGCCAGATCCTGAGCGAACTCGAACATTTCAGGAACGCGCTGCAGCTCAGGTTCGAGTTGTCTATGCACAGGACACGTCTCCAATTGTCCGTCTTCGCGACGGACTAAAGAATCGAGTCCTCGAAATTGCGGCTTCGGATACTCTTGCAGCTGTTTCACGAGAAGCATGGCTTGAATTTGCTCCGGAAGCCACTGATGCGCTTCAGCTCATTCCTATTCCACCACCAGCCGACAAAGACAACCCGGCTGCTCGTGCCCCCATAGCACCAGAGCCTCCTGATGTGACGCCAATGAACCTCACGCCAAGTGAGGATGAGGCCGGGATTTTAGAGGTTCCACCAGATACTGACCGTGATTCGCTGAAGGAATCTCCTCTTTCACCCCAAGAATTGGCAAATCGACAGCTCATTGGAGATGCAGAAAACCATTTCCAATTATTTCGAGGAAAAGTTGATTCAAAAGACAAGCAGTTATCTTTTGAAAAAGCACTTGACCGGGCTTTTTCAGAGACTGAGAAATATGGTGTTCTTGAAAAAATTCAGCATGACATTGACGAGGGAAGCCAAACGGAGATCGATATTCATCCTCTCGGGGCGCCGGTGGAAACAACAAGGGTCCCCGTAGCCAAAGTATTACTTGGTGAAGTAAAGGTGGAGCTCAAGTCGAGCCTGGAAGATGAACTGGGCGCAGGGGTATTTGTAGATCGTCTTGTGTCTTGGATTGAGCCACGACTGTCAGGATCTCTTGAGATTGATCGAGATGCGACAACACAAGCAAAAGAAGATGCTGTTGCAAAAACACCTCAACAATTTTCACGTTATGCCGAAGGCGAAGTACTTGCGGAGGCAGGGCTTCCTGTAGATGCAGACACCATGTCTCTTCTCGTAAGCGAGCACGAAGAATTCATTGCTCAACAAAGTGGCCAAAGTCGAGCGGGCCGTGCGGCATCTCTTTTTGGACTCTTTGTTGCAATGTTCGCGTTAGCGGGATTCTATATTCACCTTCACCATAACAAACTCCTTGATGATCTCGCAGGTATTTCCACGCTTGTAGCTTTGTCAGTGCTCACTGTTGTGATCTGTATATTTGCATCTGGAGAAGGATGGCGAGCAGAGATTGTGCCTCTCTTAGTCTTTGCAATGACCATCGCCATCGCCTATGACGAAGACCTTGCTTTGCTGCTTGCAGCAGAAGTCGCGTTGGTTGCTGTGGTAGGACTTGGTCGAGGATTATCAGAATACCTCACTCTCACAGCTGCTTCCGCAGCAGCTGTCTTCTGGATGGGAAGTATTCGAAGTCGCAGCAAGCTGATTTACGTGGGCCTTTGGGCCGGCGTTGTTGCTTTTAGCACACAATTAGGCGCAAGTCTTATTGTTGAACGTCCATTTAGCACACAGTTGCTGTATGAGGCAGCGCGTAGTGGAGCGTGGGCAGTCCTGGCAGGTTTTCTTATGACCGGCTTACTTCCCTTCATTGAAAGAACTTTTGGTGTGCTTACAGATTTAAGTTTACTTGAAGTTGGAGATGTAGCTCATCCTCTTCTTCAGGAGCTTGTCCGACGTGCTCCAGGCACCTACAACCACTCCATTAATGTTGCGAGCCTTGGGGAAGCAGCAGCAGATGCCATCGGAGCCCGTGGCCTTTTAGTTCGTGTCGCCGCGTATTTTCATGACATTGGCAAAATGCTGAAGCCGGCATATTTTGTTGAAAATCAAGGTGATGAAAATCGCCATGAGTCACTTATGCCGGCGATGAGCACGCTCATTATTATTGCTCATGTGAAAGAGGGAGTCGAGTTAGCTCGTCAATACAATCTCCCCCAACCGATCATCGATCTCATAGCACAACACCACGGAACAACTCTCGTTGAATACTTCTATCGCAGGGCAACGGAGCGCAAACAAGCAAGCCCTGATGATCCTGAGGTTGACGAACAGACATATCGGTATCCTGGACCCAAGCCAAAAACTCGCGAGTCTGCGGTGATGATGCTTGCTGATGCTTCAGAAAGTGCCAGTAGAGCCTTAACCGAACCAACTCCTTCACGGATTGCAGGTCTTGTTCACGATCTTGCAATAAAGCGTCTTCTCGACGGTCAATTTGATGACTGTGGACTGACGCTTGAAGAACTTGAAATTATTGAACAAAGCCTCGTAAAAAGCCTCACGGCCGTTTACCACGGCCGAGTCAAGTATCCTGACCAGAGGACAGCATAGTCGTGGCCGAAACTCGCCGAATGGCTCATGCCTCATTAAGAGAAGTTTCGATTGAGGTTCTTGATCAACAAAAGACTCTTCCAGTTGATTTGAAGAACATCAAGTCTGTGGCACAAAATACACTCAACGTTGAAAATATTGTATCAGCTGAACTGAGCATCGTTCTTGTGGACGACCAGAGTATGGCTAAACTTCATGGGAAGTGGCTTGACGACCCAACGCCTACAGATGTCATTACATTCAATCTCGGATGTGAAGAAGATACTATTCTTCGTGGTGATATCATCATCAGCGTAGAAACAGCAGAACGAGTATCCCGTGAATTGGCCGCAGCGAATGAGGGCTGGACTTCACACCTTGAAATTGCCTACTACATCGTTCATGGCATCTTGCACCTGACTGGCTATGACGATCAAACAGTCGAAGATCGCCAGAAGATGCGATTTCGTGAAAAAACAGTTATGAAGTCAATCGGACTTCCCGCACCTCCACATTTGACACTTTGATACTTCCACTTTTCGTTGTATGAACGTTCCTGAAACTCTTGGCATTGAATCCGCAATCGGCTTTCTTTCCATTGCCGCGCTCGCAGCTATTCAATCTCGAACAATCCGGGGCGCTCAGCGTCACCGAATCGAGGAGATATGTAACCGTCGTGGACAACCGGAGCGATGCGAGCAGATCATTCGTGGAAGTGAAACAATAGCTTTTATTGCTTCTTCAATTGTTGTGACTGCGGCAGCAATCGCAACACTCTTGGCGCACCAATGGTTCGTTACGAATAGCAATGATTCACTTGCGGCTGAACTTTCTAGCGCAGGGGGCTGGATCGTACTCTCCTGGGCAATGCTTGTGGTTGCTCCAATGCTATTCACAAAATTCATGGGTGCTTGGTTTGTTGTTGTGACATGGAATTTATGGAAACCTGTTGTCGCAACAACTGCACCATCGGTGAGATTTCTTTCAAACATTGCAACTTCTCTGTCACGAAAAATTGGGCGTCGCTCATTAGCCGACGACCAAGATGACCGTCAGGATGAACTCCTAGCTGTTGTGGATGAAGCTCATCGTGAAGGCTGGTTGCCTGGTACAACACGAGCAATGATTGAAGGAGTTATGGACCTTGATGATGTACGTGTTGGACAGATTATGACACCTCGAACAGATATGATTTCAATTCCTATGGCCACGCCATGGGACGAAGCTATTTGTATGATCACAGAGAGTGCTCACACTCGACTTCCTGTATGGGGCCAATCACCCGAAGACATCATTGGGATATTGCACACCCGCGAACTCCTCTCAAAACTTGTCGAGTCTCCTGGAAAAAGCATTGAGCAAGAACATGACTTACGGCCACTTCTTCGGCCGCCCTATTTTGTTCCAGAATCAATGAGTGTTCAGAAACTCCTGCGAGAACTTCAGCGTGGACGAACACATCTTGCATTAGTGACCGATGAGTTCGGAGGCGTTTCAGGCCTGGTAACTATCGAAGATGCACTTGAGGAAATTGTCGGTGAAATCGCTGATGAGCACGATGAGGCTTTCGAAGATGGTATTCGATTCGTCTCTGATACGATTTGTGAGGTCTTTGGTAGCTTGCGTATTGACTATCTCAACGAACGATGCAAAACACAACTGCCCGAAAACGCTGACTATGAAACAGTCGGGGGATTTGTATTTCATGAGTTTGGAAAAATACCGCACGTTGGTGATAAATTATCTACCCATGGAGTATCTCTCGAGGTCCTTGCTGCAACACGTCGAAGAATAGATCTCATACGAATCGAAAAACTCCCGGAAGCAAAACAACATGGTGGCTGAAAAGGTAGATGCCATCGTGATCCGAGCTTCTCCATTCGGTGAAACTAGTTGTGTAGCCACGCTCTTTACCCGAGAATGTGGCAAAGTGCGGGGTCTGGCAAAAGGAGCGTGGCGTCCAAAGAGTGGTTTCGACGCCGCCCTTGACCTGCTTTCAACCTGTCAGGTACTCGTTATCCGAAAATTCTCGTCCGGTCTCGATGTGCTGACAGAAGCCACGCTAGAGAACCGATTTCGAGTAGGCAGCCGATCTGCGTTTCATGGAGGACTGTACATTGCTGAACTGCTCGACGCTTTCACTGCCGATGCCGATCCACAACCTGACCTGTTTGATGCCGCCCATGAAACAATTCGTGCTCTTTCAAGCCCGCGTCCAGTTATGGACATTCGTGATTACGATTCATCATGTCATCACAAGGCAGATGATGTCCTATGTGCGACAGTGCTTCATTTTGAAGTCCAACTGCTGCGCATGGTTGGCCATGCTCCATCAATTTTTCAATGCGCAGAGTGTCAAAGTGAACTCAGTGAAAAAGGACGGATACCATTCGGAATGCTTGATGGCGGTGCCCTGTGTCCCACCTGTAGACGAGGCAAACGATCTGTCATCTCTGTCTCTCGGGATGCGATGGTCTCCCTCAGAACATTGGCGCAAGCAAAAGAAGGATGGCCTCAACGTCCATTACCAACAGCTTCTGGAGGTGAACTACGAGCCATTATGAACACCTATTTAGCTCATCTTGTTGGTCGACGCCTTCGCACTGCCCGCTGGTTGGCAGTAGCCATACTCCTCGTTACAACCACTCTCCTGAGTGGTTGCGCGACTCTTCAAATTCCAAAGTTTCCTTGGTCAAGTACTGATGCAGCTGCTCAGGGCGAAGAAGATCAGTTGGCTGAAGAACTCGGAGATGATGCTGAATCTGATGTCCTTTCATCAGAATTTGTAGCGGCTTCAGCAGACGCCGCGTTTGACTTCATGAAAGGCGAAAACATCCAGAAGCGCTGGAAAAAAATGACAGGGCGAAGTCCAAGTGAGAGTGTTGGCGAAAAAGCCCTTGCCGAAGGAGATGCACTTTTCCGACAAGGTTCCTATACAAAGGCTATTTCCTTTTACAAAAAAGCAATAGATCGTTGGCCAGACTCAGTTATTGAAGAAGATGCGATGTGGCAACTGGCCGAATGCCTTTTCTTTACTGACCAATATCCGAAAGCAGAAGATGCGTATTCAGAACTCGTCAAGAAATATGCCAATACTCGTTACCTTGACCGTGTCGCCCAACGGCAGTTTCTCATCGGTCAATATTGGATAGCCATCGACAAAGAGTTTCATTATCCAGTTCTCATTCCAAATCTGGTAGACAAGAGCCGACCACTCTTTGATACCCCTGGTCGAGCTTTGAAGGCATTCGAACATGTCCGACTTAATGATCCCCGTGGTGATCTTGCTGACGACAGTATTATGGCAACGGCAAATGCTTATTTCGTTGCCCGGGAGTGGATCGACGCCGACTATTTTTATGAGCTCCTTCGAACTGAGTACCCTGACAGTGATTTCATGCTTCAGGCATATCTTTTTGGATTACAATCAAAACTTCAGGCCTATCAAGGACCTGCATACGAAGGAGGTGCACTTGACCAAGCTGAACTCCTCGCTGATCAAGTCCTCGTGCAGTTTCCTGATCAACTCTCTGTAGAGGATCAAGAACGTATCATTCGATCACAAGCAGAGATTGCAGCGCAACAGGCTGCTCGCCATTGGCATCGAGCTGAATTTTATAATAAAGGACGCCACTATTCATCAGCTCGAATTTACTATGCAATGATTGCTCGAGATTATCCAAAGACTATGTTAGCGCGACGCGCTCGAAATCAACTTCAAGAAATCGAAGGCCTTGAAGATGTTTCAGACAATCCTCTTCCAATGCTCACTCAAATCCTGAATCCTGACTCTCTTCAGGAAGCAGAACTTGACGCCATGGCAGAGTCAGAGGAACGAATAGCTCATCAAGAACGTCCTGCTTCGGAACAAGACAAAGAGACTCGCTAAATAAACACTGTCTCACATTTTGCACGAACAACTGTTACTCATGCTGGTGTATCCATTTCGATGCTGCCTTGTCTATGCATTACTCTCCGTACTGATCACGGGGTGTGTTGGTTACCGATTTGGAAACAATACCTTATATGCACCAAATGTACGAACAATATACGTGCCCGTATTCCAGACTGATAGCTTTCGAACGACACCCAATATTGATCTTGGTGAAAGACTCACAGAGGCGGTCTGTAAGGAGATTGAAAAACGCACCCCATTTAAGGTTGTCGGTACTGCTGCCAATGCAGACAGTGTGCTGACTGGCCGCATTGTCGCTGACACCAAAAGAGTTGTTGTAGAGAGCCCAACGGATCAGTCACGACAGGTAGAAATGAATATGCAAGCATTGGTCACATGGGCTGATCGCGGCGGAGCAGTGCTTTCTACTGGCTCTGTACCAATGCCTGCAGCAAGCGTTGATGTTGGTCAAGCAGCAATGCTTGTTCCAGAGTATGGTCGCTCTGTTGTAAGCACCCAACAAGAAGGCATTCAGCGTATGGCTCGTCAAATAGTGGGTCTCATGGAAGAACCGTGGTGATGCCTACGGATTCTGATAGCATGCATTCTCACTTGATGAAAATGAGCTCCAGCGAGTCCTGCAACCATCCAAGTCTTTATACTTTTTTTGCTACAAAGTAACTCTAATTAAACTAATGGCATTTCCTGCCCTCCCTCAATCTTGGCAACTGCGATCCCGAAGCCTCGAGTTACCACACCACAACAGCTCTCTACAACGTCCTCTTGTGATGGGAATCGTTAATGTCACACCTGACAGCTTCTCTGATGGAGGCCGTCACACGACTGTGGAGCAAGCAGTTCAACATGGACTCAAACTAGTAGCCGATGGAGCTGATGTACTAGATGTCGGTGGAGAAAGTACGCGACCATACTCGTCACCTGTGTCACTCGATGAAGAACTGCGACGAGTCAATGATGTTGTTCGATGCCTCGCTGCAGAATCTGGTGTACCGGTTTCCATTGATACCTCCAAGGCTTCAGTTGCAATTCGTGCACTCGAACATGGTGCTGAAATCATTAATGATGTCACGGGCTTGGAGGGCGACCCTGATATGATCTCTATTGCACGTGAAAGTGGAGCTGGCATCTGTGCCATGCATATGCAGGGAACACCACAGACCATGCAGGATAATCCCTCGTATGATGATGTCGTAGCCGATGTCCATGCGTATCTTTTGGCACGTCGAGATAATCTTGTCAGGCATGGGATTGCCCTCGAAAACATCTGTCTTGATCCTGGTATCGGTTTTGGCAAAACACACGCCCAAAACCGAGAACTGATGGCTCATGCTGAGCGATTTCTCAATCTGGGAACACCGATTCTCATCGGTCATTCTCGCAAGGGTTTTATTGGTAAAACAATCAAAAATGCCCTAGGGAGAAAGGGCACCCAAGATGAAATTGATACTGCGACGGCTCAGGCTGCTTGTGGACTGGCCGCCGCGGGAATTCAGATTGTACGAGTACACGATGTGGGAAGAGTTCGCGCTGCCCTGGCAATGTCTGCTACGATGCAGATATGAAAACACTCACTGACCACTGTCGAAATATTGCCAACCGAGCCCGCCAAGCCTCGATTGAGCTTATCGGGGCTTCTTCAGCCGCTAAAGCCGATTGTCTTCGCACTGCTGCAAGTCAGATTCGGCAGGATACAGAAGCAATACTCGACGCCAACAAACGTGATCTTGCTGCTGCCCCAGATTATGGACTTTCTGATGCAGCGATTGATCGACTCACTCTTGATCATGCACGAATCGAAGGAATAGCCTCAGGAGTTGAAGCAGTAGCTGCTTTACCAGACCCTATCGGTGAAGTATTAGAAGAGTCCTCTCGTCCAAATGGTCTCCTGGTAAAAAAAATTCGTGTTCCTCTTGGTGTTGTTTTTTTTATTTATGAATCTCGCCCGAACGTAACTGCTGATGCAGCCGCTATAGCTCTGGCATCCGGCAACGCAATCATTCTACGTGGTGGGAAAGAAGCAGCCCACTCAAGTGATCGTATTGTGGAGAGCATGCGCAGTGCCATCAAACAATCTGGCTTACCACTGGACTGTGTTCAACTCGTCGATATTCCCGACCGTGAGGCTGTAGGAAGCTTCCTCGCAATGGACGATCTTATTGATATTGTTATTCCACGAGGAGGTGAGGCTTTGATTCAGCGCGTTTGTGCTGAAGCCAAAATGCCTGTCCTCAAACATTTTTCTGGAAACTGTCATCTTTATGTTGATAAAGATGCCGACCTCAACATGGCACGGTCGATTACTGTCAATGCAAAGTGTCAACGCATGGGAGTTTGCAATGCAGCCGAGTCTCTCATCGTCCACAAGGAGATCTCTGCTGCCTTCCTTCCGGAGTGCTCCAATGAACTTGCAGCCCAGGGAATTGAAATCCGTGCAGATGAATCTGCACGGGTGCTTATACCATCTGCAACCAAGGCCTCAGAGTCCGATTATGCAACTGAATATCTGGGTCCAAAAATCTCTGTCGTTGTCGTTGATTCACTTGATTCTGCAATACGTCATATCAATCAGTATGGCTCACGCCATACTGATGCGATCATCTCCAACAATCAGAACGCCATAGACAGGTTTACTAGTTGTGTTGATACTGCTGCTGTCATGGTGAATACAAGCACCCGATTCAATGATGGCGGAGAACTTGGCCTTGGAGCCGAGATCGGAATATCAACCGACAAGCTTCATGCCCGTGGGCCCTGTGGGATAAAGGAACTCACCACATACAAATACGTTGTCACCGGAACAGGGCAGGTTCGAACATGATGCAGTCTTTTCCAACTGAGTTCAATCCTGCATCATTTTCATTTTCCATCCGAATGAACTCGTTTTCTTTTCCTCTGAAACATCTACTGCATTGTCTACTTTTGGGGAGTGTTTATTTCACAATGTCTTCTTCCTTTGGTGATGAAAAACACGACAATCCCATTTCAGATCCCTTCATATGGCTTGAAAATGTGACAGGTAAGAGGCCCCTTGATTGGGTTCGCAAGCAGAATGCAAAAAGTGAAAAACAACTCACTGATTCAAGCGCATTCGAAAAACTTGAGCAACGGCTTCTGGGCATTCTGGATTCGAAAAAACGAATCCCGATGATCTCAAAAATCGGGAGATACTTTTATAATTTTTGGCGTGATGCTGACAACCCAAAGGGTATTTGGCGGCGCACATCCATGGAACAATATCGACGAAATAATCCTGCTTGGGAAACCGTACTTGATCTTGATGCACTCGCAAAACGAGATAATGAGAATTGGGTTTGGCATGGCGTACGAGTGTTAAAGCCTGAAGACCGTTTTTGCCTTGTCTCGCTTTCCCGCGGTGGAGCAGATGCCGATGTTGTTCGTGAGTTTGATCTAGAAACAAAAAGCTTTGTGGCGGGAGGCTTCTCACTTCCCGAAGCGAAGAGTTGGGTTTCATGGAAAACAAAAAACACTCTTTTGGTTGCAACAGATTTCGGTCCTGAATCACTGACTACTTCTGGATATCCAAGGACTGTTCGGGAATGGGATCGTGGAACAAACCTAGAAAATGCTTCGATACTCTACGAGGGTTTACCCGAAGACATGTCCGTTGTTGGATGGCATGACCCAACACCTGGCTATGAACGTAGCTTTGTCACGAGGCAGATGACCTTTTGGACAGACGAACTCTTTCTTCAACGGAATGGTCACCTTATCAAGATTCAAAAACCTGATGACGCCAATGCAGTCGTCCATCGTGACTGGTTGCTCCTTGAACTACGAAGCGATTGGACACGTGGCACCACGACCTATAAAGCAGGTTCACTCCTTGCTGCAAATCTTGAACGCTTTCTAGCACTCGGTGATAGTACAACACTTGATGTCCTCTATGAACCAACCGAACGAACATCCCTGGTAGCATTTTCCACAACTCGTAACAACATTCTTCTGAAAACACTCGACAACGTGAGGAGTCGGATTTTCATTCTTCACTATCACGACGGAACATGGCACAAAGAGCCACTGCCAGGAATTCCAGACGTTGCAACCGCAAGTATTTCCGCTGTTGATGGGCTGGAAAGTGACGACTACTTTCTTACCACGGCAACACCTCTCAGCCCCACAATACTCTCCTTTGGGACACTCTCTGATAAACGACGTCACCCTCTTCCAGAAAAGCTGAAACAGTCTCCATCTTTTTTTAAGAGCGATGGACTGACGGTCCAACAATATGAAACAACATCACAAGATGGCACCCGCATCCCTTACTTCCAAATCGGCCCAAAACACCTTCCCCATGATGGTTCAACTCCTACCCTTCTCTACGGATATGGTGGTTTTGAGATCCCACTCTTACCGAGCTATAACTCACTGACTGGTGCCGCATGGCTTGAACAAGGCAATGTATATGTCGTTGCAAATATACGGGGCGGAGGTGAATTCGGCCCCAAATGGCATCAGGCAGCATTAAAGAACAAACGGCCCCGCGCCTATGAGGACTTCATTGCCGTTGCCGAAGACTTGATACGAAGAAAGGTGACCTCCCAGGAGCACCTTGGTGTAAAAGGAGGGAGCAATGGTGGACTACTTGTTGGAAACATGTACACCATGCGTCCTGATCTTTTTGGAGCTGTTGTTTGTCAGGTACCGCTCCTCGACATGCAACGATTTCATAAACTGCTCGCTGGTGCAAGTTGGATAGGAGAGTATGGAAATCCGGACATCCCGGAAGAATGGCAGTTCATCAAACGTTTTTCACCATACCACAACTTTCTCAAGACTCGTTCCTACCCTCCAATACTTATCACAACATCAACTCGTGATGATCGTGTTCACCCAGGCCATGCTCGAAAAATGGCTGCACTCTTAGAATCAGCAGACAAAAGCGTGCTGTACTATGAAAATATTGAGGGTGGCCATGGTGGTGCTGCAAATAATCAGCAGCGTGCCTTCATGGATGCGATGGCATGGTCTTTTCTAGAAACACAACTGAAGTGATTCAGAATGAAGTGGTTGCTCATCTTTGTCCCCATTACAGCTTTTCTCAACTGGAGCGGCGCATCTCCATTGTGGGTATTCTGCTCCGCACTTATCGCAATTCCTCCTCTTGTTGAATTGCTTGGCTCAGCAACAGATCATCTGAGTGGTCAACTTGGATCTTCTTTAGGGGGTCTTCTCAGTGCCACACTTGCTAATGCACCAGAGCTCATTATTGGTTTAGCTGGGCTTAAGAATGGACTTGCTTCTGTTGTCAAAGCGTCACTTACTGGTTCAATCTTGGTGAATTTACTTGTTGGACTGGGATGTGCACTCGTCGTAGGTGGCCTGAAGTTTGGCACACAAAAGTTTGAACAAAAGTATCTTCGCTTCAATGCTGCAATGCTCATGCTTTGTAGCTTTTGCTTTATTATTCCGGCTGTATTTCAGTCTGTTGTTCCAGATGCATCACGAGAACTTTCTACTGAAATTGCACTGATTCTCCTCCTCGTTTACATCATCAATTTAGTGTACACCTTCTTTCAGCAACCCTTGAATGCCTCTGAACGAGCGTCTTTATCTAACGCACGGGGAAAAACTTCAATCAGCAAGGCGCTTGTACAGCTGGGAATCGCGGCACTTGGATTAGCATTCACAAGTGATCTCTTAACCGAATCATTACAGCCGATGGCTCACACACTTGGTCTTTCTGATGTCTTTAGCGGTGTTGTTCTTCTGGGGGGTGTTGGTGGATGCGGTGAAGTCCTCACAGCACTTCGTTTCGCAAAAGCAGGCAAACAAGAACTTGTACTCGCCGTTACGGTGGGCTCAACCATTCAAATGGTTCTGCTTGTTGCACCACTACTTGTACTACTAGGACTATTGGTTGGCCAGCCGATGGATCTTGCTTTTTCAGGCATTGAAATTATTGCAATTGTTATCTCTGTCATCGTTACTCGAGAACTCATCCAAGATGGCAAGGTAACGTGGATGGAAGGCGTCTTACTTCTTGCCACCTATGCCATATTTGCTTTTGCATTCTACCATGTACCAGAGAGCTACATGTCTTCTTTATAAAAGAACAGTCACCGCTTGCATTGGTACACCAATATCAAGTACACAAACCTCACCAAGCCAGCGACATGCCTTTGGATTAAGAAAACCAATCTTTTGTGCTACGAAGGTACCTGTAATATCAGCTTTTATGCACTCATCACTACCTTCACCTGAGTCACAATCGAGTCCGGAAGGTATATCCACAGCAAAAACATGACTTCGATGTGTGCTCGAAAAGAAGTTTATTGCCTGAATAGCTGTTTTAAATACACCACGAGGTGATCCTACGGCACCCGTACCGAGAAGTGCATCAACGATCCATTTAGTGTCTTTGAGTTTCTGCTTCCAGGTCTTCAAAGAAGCCTCATTCATTTGAAAAAAAGGAATTCCAAGTTTCTTTGTTACATTCCAATGTGTTAAGACATCACCATGAAAATCTTCTGGCGGACATGCCAGCAGAATTTGAAGATCGTATGAGCGTTTCCAGAGATGCCTTGCGATCACAAGACCATCACCTGCATTATTCCCTTTGCCACACACAACAGAAACACGGCCTCCTGAAACCTTTTCGTGAAGAAGCATGGCGGCATTTCGCCCTGCATTCTCCATCAGAATAATCCCCGGCAGGCCAAGTTCTTCAATGGCCCAATCGTCGATTTGACGGACCTCATTTCGTGTCAGCGGTCGCATACTGACCCTTTCTTTATTTTTCCTTGAGTTCGACACTTGTTGCTGCAATAACGAACTTGCTCCCAGCACCGCTTCCATTTCTTTCGCCATCTAAATGGCCTGCCGCATGCCCAACAAATCTTTTCATGTATCTGATGCTGCGCCTTCATGAAGACATCTTCATGTCTTGAGATTTTAGTGACGCTGGAGGAAGAGTCTCTTCCAAGATGCCGCGTACTCGTGGCCATAGGAGTACTGCCTCCACGATCATCCAAGCTTCTAGAACCAACATCAACACTGCAACTGCTGCCAATGCTCCATTCCCGTCTAAAAACCATCTGCGAGTGTCATGGATGAGTGCCCATGCTGGCATAATGAGCATAAATGTTGCTGGCACGAGGGTCATCCATGTTGGAAGGCCTCGTCGCTGAAGATAAAAGCAGATAACAATCAGACAAAGGCCTGCGAGCAACTGATTGGTCGCTCCAAAGAGCGGCCAGAGTATGAGCCCTCCCGTGCCCAGAGACTCGAAGGTCCACGGTTTTCCGGGTGCAGGCATAAGGGCCAAAAGAAACGCAGATGAAACTGCAAACAATGTTGCACCATGTGGTGTTGTCAGCCACCAAAGAGGATTGAAACGTGATGTTTTTTTCAAGACACCCTTTTTCTTAAGTAATGTTCCAGCCAACTCCTGAATAACGTACCGCTGAAGTCGTGTTGCTGTATCCAGTGTCGTTCCGGCAAAACTTGCAACAAGCACACCCATGAGAGCTCTGGCAAAGGTAGGGTCAATTCCAAGAGACTCCAAAAAATTCCCAGAACCGACCACAAAGGCAGCGATTGCTGAGCCGCCTGTGACTTTTGTCCAATCAGCATAAATGCTGCTCCATAAGGCCTCTCCCGTCATTCCGGGATATGCCTGCTGCCACCCCAATCCAATACCTGCACCGACTGCCACAATTACCAAGATTGCGAGGAATGCTTCAAGTAACATCGAACCATACCCAACGATACGAGCATCTGCTTCACTTCGTAGCTGTTTGCTACTTGTGCCCGAACTGACAAGACAGTGAAAACCACTAATCGCTCCACACGCAATAGTCACAAACAAGAATGGCACAATGGGCGGAGCGCCTGATGGATGAAGATTTATCGTTGGTGCCACCATTTCCAGAGGTGCTCGGCTCCCGTTCTCTGATACCGTTCCACCAACAAAAGCAACCACGAAGAGACCAGTGACAATCAGGCAAAGACTTGTGATAAGCTGCAGGCTATTGATGTAATCTCTCGGTTGAAGCAAAACCCAAACTGGCAAAACACTTGCTACGTAGCAGTAACTCAACAATACAGCGACCCATACCCACACCGGCCATGCAGCAACTGTTTCATTGATACTACGCACTCCATTTCCAACCCACCCTCCAGTCCAGTCCAGGCCCGGACAACCTGCTCCCAACCACACTGTGGCTATCATTATGGCAAGGGCAACAATGCTTGGCACAAGTAAGTTGCGTCCTGTTCTGTGGACACATAAGCCTATCCAAACGGCAATTGGAATCTGAAGAAAGACAGGGACTACTGATTCAGGAAATTGCACAAAAACACTGGCAATCACCCACCCAAAAATCGCAAGCACTATCCACAGTGCAAAAAGTAACAGCACGAGAAAGAGGAGCCTGACTCTCGGATTGAGCAGCCGACCAGCTACTTCACCAATAGTCATGCCCTGATTTCTACAACTTACAATCAACGCTGCCATATCATGTACTGCACCAATAAAGATTGCTCCAAAAAGGACCCACAGAATGGCTGGCCCCCATCCCCACATGATGGCAAGCGCAGGACCAACAATAGGACCTGTTCCTGCAATACTTGTAAAATGATGTCCAAATACAATTGCAGGAGATGTTGGGACATAATCTTTATTGTCCCGGAGTGCCACACTCGGCATTTCTGAAGTCGCATCAAGTCGAAAAATCTTTTCGGCTAACCAGCGGCCATAGGTAGCATATCCTGCAATAAGGAGCAAAGCTGCTCCGAGAACGATCATGAAGACAGTCATCGTGAAGCACACCTTGGGAAAGTTGGGAAAAGCCGCCTATACTGTCGCCGCCCAGACTATCATGCCGAATCACACCGACTGAGTCGAATGCTTCGCACGATCACCGGGAGTAAGCCAAACACATCGAGAAATGGAGCACCTATGCCCGCCGCAGTAGAAAACGTCGTCATTATTGGAAGTGGTCCCGCTGGTTGGTCAGCTGCAATCTATGCGGCTCGAGCCCAGCTCAAGCCCCTTGTTTTTGAAGGAGCCATTAGCGAAGAGAATCGCATGGCTGGCACGCTTCCTTTGGGACAACTGGCCCTGACCAGTGAGGTTGAAAACTTTGCGGGTTTTCCTGCGGGTGACTTAGGCACATTTTTGGATTCAGCACTTCCACAAGATCGGCGAATGATCATGCCACCTCATGAGGGCAATGGAATTACTGGCCCCGAACTCATGGAGCTGATGCGTCAACAAGCATGTAATTTCGGAACACGAGTCATCACCGATGATATTCTCAACGTTGACTTTTCAAAGCGTCCTTTTGCACTTGTTTCATCAACGGGTGAAACCACTTATGCCAAGTCCGTCATTGTGGCGACGGGAGCAAGTGCAAATTGGCTTGGCCTCCCAAGTGAGGAGGCATTCAAAAATCGAGGCGTCAGCGCCTGTGCAGTATGTGATGGAGCATTACCGCGATTTCGGAATAAACCATTAGTCGTTATTGGAGGAGGTGACTCTGCAATCGAAGAAGCAACGTACCTTACAAAATTTGCAAGTACGGTACACCTTGTACATCGTCGAGATGAATTTCGAGCATCAAAAATTATGGCTCAACGAGCGTTCGATGATGATAAAGTCTCTATTCATTTCAATACCACACTGGCTGAAGTTCTGGGAGACGATAAAAATGGTGTGACAGGAGTGCGCCTAGCTTCATCAGGAGGAGACACAGAAACTACACTTGATGTTGCTGGAGTTTTTCTCGCTATTGGTCATACACCGAATACAGCTTTTCTAGACAATCAACTCGAGTTGAATCCTAAAAAGTACATCGTATGGAAAAAGCATTTTCGAACAGAGACAAGTGTAGAGGGAGTATTTGCTGCAGGAGACGTCGCTGATGATTACTATCGTCAAGCCATTTCTGCAGCAGGTACCGGTTGCATGTCAGCACTTGATGCAGAACGATGGCTTGCAGGCCAAGGAAATCATTGAGCCCTTGGCCAGCCCTGTTGTTTGAATGCACATACGGATGACACCCACGTTTCACCTGTTCTGTAGATTTTGTGCCTTGCGAACGAGATCAAGAAACTCGGCTCGATATCCGCCGTCATCTTGACCGAGTGACTCTCCTGCAATGCGAGACACCATTTCGTACGTTGCATCACCTTTTTGACCACTATTTCTTAGAATCATTCCGTAGGCTGCAACGGCGGATGCGAATCGAAAGTCCACCGAAGCTTCGTCAAAAGATGGTCCACGATCTGAAAAAGGAACTTCAAAATCGGAGCTTTCAACCGCATCAGGCTTTTTCCAACGAAGCTTTACTGTAAGAAGTTCACGGCTAACGCTGGGATCAAGATTTTCAGTAGGAGTCTCTTTTTCTTCAACCGGAGCTTGGTACTTTAGTGGCTCGACACCAGGTTCATCAGCATCGGACTCACCGACAAGAGTAATCTCATACAGTGCAGTCACACTATGACCTGCTCCTATGTCACCTGCGTCTTTCTTATCATCTCGAAAGTCTCGAGCAGCCAACGCACGATTTTCGTAGCCAAGCAGACGGTACGATGCTACTTGAGTTGGATTAAACTCCACTTGAATCTTCACATCTTTGGCAATCGTCACAGTGCTACCGGTCAGTTGCTCAACAAAGACCTTCCTCGCCTCACGAACACCATCAATGTATCCGTAGATACCATTCCCATGATCAGCGAGTGCTTCCATCTTTTCATCTTGTAAATTTCCTTCACCAAAACCGAGCACCGTCAGGAATACACCTGTTTTTGCTTTTTCAGCAATCAGATCCTTCAGGTTATTCGTATTGGTTACTCCGACATTCAGATCTCCATCGGTTGCAAGAATCACCCGATTGGCTCCACCATCGACAAAATGTTCTTGAGCCTGCTCGTAGGCTAGATTGATTCCAGCGCTCCCATGCGTTGAACCCCCGGCTGACAAGGACTCAATAGCATCACGAATGACTTGCTTCTGATCACCTGTTGTTGGTGCTAAAACAAGCCCTGCACGTCCAGCATAGGTCACGATAGACACTCGATCATTCTCGGTCAGCTCATCCACAAGCAAACCAAGAGCCTGCTGAACAAGTGGTAATTTATTCGAGGACTGCATCGAACCCGAAACATCAATCAGGAATACAAGATTTCCAACTGGCCGTGCATCACGGTCGATTGACTGGCCCTGTAAGCCAATTCGAACGAGGCGATGACCACTATTCCAAGGGCACCGTGCGGCATCTACGGTAACAGAGAAGGGCGTGTCGCCCTCTGGCTGAGGGTAATCATATTGAAAATAATTAATCAGTTCCTCAATTCTGACCGCATCCCGAGGAGGTAACCGACGCGATTGAAGAAATCGTCGCGTATTGGCATATGAGGCCGTGTCGACATCAATTGAAAATGTTGAGAGAGGATGATCCTTTGGTGAAACGACTGTATTTTCAATAAGCTCTGCATACCCTTCACCGGACAAAGATTGGGGCCGCTCCAGGTCATCAACCCAATATTCCCTTCGACTATCATTGAGACTCAAGTTCAGGGCACTTGGCTCCTTTATCTTCGGTACCACGGCACGACGCGAATTAATAACTCCTCCGCCAATGCCTGATTGAGACTTGTCCTTTCCTTCTGCTTCACTCATCGCCGGAACGGACAGCTGGTCGGCCATAACTCGTACTTGACCAGCAACCCGTCCTGATGCATCCGCAGCAAATGGCTCATTTGCCTCTTCTGCTATCTCCTCAGTTTTACTGGCATTGAGTGGCATTGACCGCTCACGTTTCGAAGCTCCCCGAGTTCGAACTGCAAGATCTGACACCCGGCTTGTTTCACCAACTTTCTCTGATCTTGTCTTCGCCGATTGCTGTTCCTCCGAAGCATCCAACTGACGCGACAGGCTCTTACGCTTTTTTGCGACAGCCCCGTCAGTTTCTTTCGACACAAATGCCACATTTTTCTCTTCGAGTGTTTTCTCTTTCAATACCTGAGGGAGAGCAATGACGAACAGCACACACGCAGCCACGGCACCGACCGAAACAAGCCATCTGTACCGGACTGCACGCGAACGAACCGGCTCTGGCTGCGTCACTGCGGCGAGAACCATTCTTCGAAGATCTGATGACCGAGAGAGCTCTTCTTCATCAGGTGTTGATCGGATGACCTCGGCAACCGACTGGATCTCGGCTACATGCTCCCGCAAGTCCGTTCGGCTTTGATCAGCTAACAAGCGTTCAACTTCTGCTTTTTCATCTTCTGGAAGTTGCCCAAGAGCATAGGCTGTAATCTTCGCCTCGAACCGCTCCTGTTCTGTAGAAGTGATTTCTTCCTCGATATCCAATGATTTATTTTGCTTGGTGTTCATGATTTTCCCTCACTTACGTGTTGTGCAGGAAGCAGTGGCTTTAAGAGTGGGTGACGACGTAGAGCAGTGAGACCGCGGTGAACAAGAACTCGCACATGCCCCGCCGAACGATCAGTAATTCCTGCGATCTCATTGTGCGTGAAACCTTCACACCAAAGATCAAGAACATCTCTTTGTGAAGCAGGAAGTGTCTTCACAAGTGACCTCACTTGCACAACTAAATCTTTTGCTTCGGCAACGGATGCTGGATCATCAGTCGAATGAACAGTTTCCGAGTGGGATTGAATTTGTTCAGTGGAATCACCTATGAGTCGCTGCCGGTCGGCATGCCGCAGGTGATCAATCGCTTTATTCCGACAGACTCGAAAAAGCCATGGAGCAACACGCCCTTGAAGATTTGCTTGCGATTGCTCGCAGAGCTTCAGAAATGCATGTTGGACAACATCTGTAGCGAGATCGATATCACCTACAAGCCGTCGAGCGTATCGCTGTAACGGAAGTTCGTAGAGATCAACCGCTTCCAGCACCCAACCTCGGGAATCACTTCTTGCGGACATGGTTCTGATCCTAAAGACTCACATACCTGATTCTTGTTCTCAACAAACGTCTGACTGCCCATCTGTCAGTACAACGGCAACATGAATCATCTGTTACACAAAAGAATTAAAAAGGAAACCGGCCGGAAAAAACACTCCCGGCCGGTTTCGAATCTGAACTGGTGAGAATTGCTGTTTATGAACTGCAATTCAATAGTTTAGGACTAGAAACCTACGTAGGTTACAAGGATGTCACCACAGGCCTGAAAGCGGACGATGACTGAATACCCACAGCAATAGTCATAGCGCACCTGACCACATCCAAAAAGTGTGCAACGTGAACTCTCACACGGACAGCCCTGACAGCACATTGGCAGGCACACTGGCACGTCTACTGAGCAACACGTTTCTGGACTTGTGACACATAGAACCGTTTCATAGGTTGGTTCTTCACAGCATCCACAACCTTGCTTGCGCTTATGCCGACAAGCGTGCTTGTGATGATACTTTATGCAGGGACACTGAGCACAACATGGCGCTGCACCACATGAGGGTTCAAACCCACATGATGGCTCACAACCACAGGTAGGTTCCATGGCACATGTAGGCTCAAACTGCGTGCAACCAATGTCTTCAGCACAACAGGTGGGCTCAGCAGCACAGCCTGGCTCACAGTGACGACGATGATGACCAAAACCAGCATCGGCTGATGAGCCGATAGCGAACGACAAAACGGCGGCGATGCCGCAGAGAAAAAGCGAACGACTCATGATGCGAGCCTCCTGACAAATGATTGGAGACCAGCGGTTCCGTGCCCGCTGGTGGAACCGTGATGAAAACCATGATTCCTCTCAACAATGGCACATTGACAAGCAATGTCAAAGAAATCCGATTGTTTCGTCTATCCCGACAATCCAACCGGCAGGAACCTAACCGGCATAACCGTTCAAGCCCCTAGCATCTGACGAAATCGATCAAAAAGATAGGCTGAGTCATGAGGACCCGCAGCTGCTTCTGGGTGGTATTGCACGCTTGCTGCATTAGCTGACTTGTGACGAAGGCCTTCGATTGTTCCGTCATTAAGATTACGGTGAGTCACCTCAAGATCGGATGGTAATGTTTTTTCATCTACCGCAAACCCATGATTCTGTGATGTAATTTCCACCTTGCCAGTTGCCAGATCCATAACTGGCTGATTCGCTCCACGATGGCCAAAGGCAAGCTTAAACGTCTTTGCACCACAGGCTAACGCAAGAAGCTGGTGCCCCAAACAAATACCAAACATGGGAAGCTTACCAACCAACTCACGAACGGTGTTCACACAATAACCAAGTGCACCAGGATCTCCTGGACCATTCGACAAAAACACTCCGTCTGGCTTGAGTGCTAGAACATCTGCAGCTGTTGCTTTCCCAGGAAGAACTGTTATCCGACACCCAATACTGGCCAAGTGACGGGCAATATTCCACTTCATGCCATAGTCAAGTGCAACAACATGCTTGCCATCTGCTGAAGCCTGTGCAACTGGAAGTACACCACCTTCGGAAGGCTGTGGCAACGGCTCTGCCCATTCATCCAGCGGCAGTGTCCACTTGTTTTCTTCTTTTGGCATAACTTCTCGCACAAGATCACGGCCAACCAAAGCAGGTGCCTGTGTTGCCATATCAACAAGTTTTTTTGCATCAAGTTCTTCGCTTGAAAGCACCCCTGTCATGGCTCCTCGAATTCGGAGCCGCCGCACAAGCGCTCGAGTATCAATACCCGTCAGGCCAACAACGCCAGCCTTTGCCAAATATTCATCCAGGGTACCGGTAGATGTAAAGTTGCTGGCAATACGACTTGCTTCACGAACAACAAATCCTGACATCTGTAATTTGCCACTTTCAGTGTCATCTGGATTCACACCATAGTTCCCAATCTGCGGAGCAGTCATTGTGAGAATCTGCCCCCGATAAGAAGGGTCTGTCAGAATCTCCTGATACCCCGTCATTGACGTGTTAAAACACACTTCTCCCGAAACGGTGCCAGAAGCACCAAATGAATGACCAAAAAAAACGGTGCCGTCTTCAAGTGCCAGTGCAGCCTGTGTCAAGATTTCATACTCCGAATGAGGAATCTGTATGATACCGAACCTTCAGGTGACGTGAAGGAGTAAATAATTACTGAGGCGTGGGTGAAGCCGTCACAAGAATATCTTCTGGATTTTCCACCAGACGTAGTCCGCGAAAACGAACCTCCTGAGGCACCTTGTTTGAGTGAAGTTGTAACCCCAACGGTCCACTTCCACACAACTCTGGCTTGGGATCCGTCCAGTCTAAAACCGCTTTACCATTGACAGCCAATTGAATTCGACTCCCCACTGCAAGAATTTCCATCTGGTTCCATTCGTGCTGCTTACCGTTCGCCTTTGCCTTTCCATCCTGATCTCGAGAGATACCATTTCGACGATAGAGATCGAACAAACCCCAATTTGAGGGAAACATGACAAGGTGTCCTTGATAACTTGCAGACTCTCCATTTTTTTCAAACCTCTTTCCCCAGATGGCAACGCCTGAATGCATCTCACTCGTCACTAATTTTCCTTCAAAAAGCAAACGAAAATTGCGATATGACTTTGTTGTAAGCAGATAGGTACTTACTTTTGGACTATTGTCTAATGCGTTCCGACCAACAATCTCAGCATTATCGATAGACCAATATTGGTCTATCTGCCCCTCCCAGCCTTCAAAATCATGACCGTTAAACAGTCGGATATCGCGACCACGTTCTTGTGCGGGCAAGGAAACACTACCGGCCCAATCAGAGGTCATTTTCGCCTCGGACTTCGATAGCTTGATTTCCGCAACGGGTTCACCATCTTTATCCAACTTATGTGACGCCCAGAGAAGCCCTCGTGTAACCATATCAAGGTATCGATCATCTCCTACCGTTTCATTATTATGCCCAAGAGACGTACTAAAAATACGTGTCTGTTTTGGGCCATATTCATTTGCCCACACTACAACGGCTGATTGTTTTGTTG
This sequence comes from Planctomycetaceae bacterium, assembly GCA_902629495.1. Next base: position 23,828 of record CACORA010000006.1, on the reverse strand, counting down.
GCTTGGCATTTGGATCAACTGGCTTCCCTTTTTTCCTCTTTGGAGCTGCTATCTGGTGGCCAGTTGCAAGTGCAACAGCTGACGGCATGACTTGAATGTTGTTGTAGAGTTCTTCCTTGATGGTGGTCCAATCTGCGAAACCACGAACTGCTGGGTGATCTTTCGCCGTAAAGGCAATATCGATTGGAGCTTGAGGCCCATGGCCTGTGGATTGCAATCCAATCATTTCATACCAGCCAGCATTGTCGGCACCGGCTGTCACTGGCTCCCGAAAGTCACCCCAGCGATATGAATGCATGGCACAATGGAGATTGACTGCCGGCACACCTTTTCGGTGTGCTGCGAGAATACGACTGACGTAATCATGCTCGGTCACGTTCGCACTGCATTCATCATGAAGAACGATGTCATATCCCTCTGCCCAGTCTTCCTTTTCATAGATTTCAAAGACTGCGTTGGTAGATGTATCAGGGTTATACACAACTTCGACCTGACTTCTTACCCTGTGCTCAATACCTTTTTTCAGGAGTTGTGTCTGCGTGGCGTAGTCATGGCAACACCCTCCTGCAATAAGAAGCACCTTCAGAGACTCAGCGGCTTCCGCAGTCGACATCACGTGTGAAATCAGCAGGGCGGTACAGGTAACGAGAATACGCATTGATAAAGCTCCCAAGAAGAATAAACGACGCGACGAATATACCACAGAAAAAAACCCCTGTTTGGTATTAGTCCTGAGAGCTTCTTTCCCTCAAGCCTGCTGCAATTCGTCGACCGGGGGACGTCATTGCCAGCTTTGACAAACTCGTAATCTCAACCCAACGTTGTCGAGGCCTTGGTTTCCTTGGTCGACTAATAAAAATTTCTCGAATTGCACACTCGACCCGGTGATGGGTTACGGTATATGACACCACGCCCACCTGACGACCACGCTTGAGTGCACTGCGGGGTCCTCTCGGAAAATCCCAGAGGCCATCCCACCACTCCCCAGGTCCACGCTGCTCAATGAGAACGTTGTTCCTCTGCCGGAAGATAATGGCTGTTTCACAAAGCTGTTTGTGCTGTCGAGTCTTCGACTTCAAGGGAATGACATCGGTACGATTTGTTTGAAACGCAGAACATTTCATTTTGATGGGACACCTACTGCACATCGGTCTGTCAGGAGTACAGATCATTGCCCCTAAATCCATTAACGCCTGATTGAATTGGCCCGGTTTTTTTGCTGGCACCAACTGTTCTGCAAGATCCCAAATTGGCTGATCACCACGATGACCATCTAGCGGTGCGTCATAACCATAGAGCCTCGCAATGACTCTCCGTGAGTTTGCTTCTACGATCGGCGCCTGCACTCCAAAGGCAATCGAGGCGATGGCCCCTGCTGTGTAACGACCAATACCGGGCAGCGCACACAGCGTTTCAACTGTCTTTGGTATGTTGCCATCGTACTTTCTGACTATTTCTTTCGCTGCAGCATGGAGTTGCCGTGCCCGCCTATAGTAGCCAAGCCCTTCCCAGTATTTGAGGACTGTTTGTTCTCGCGCGCGTGACAGGTTCAAAACCGTAGGAAATCGCTTCATGAAGCGAATAAAATATTCGCACACCCGATCTACTTGCGTTTGCTGAAGCATGATCTCACTCACCCAAACTGCATATGGATCATGAGATTGCCGCCATGGTAAATTCCGTTTCGAACGCTCATACCAGGCAAGGAGTGGCTTTACGCGTGCATCTTGGCGGATCTTTGATTGCATCTCCATCTCCACTGTGACGCACACCCCTTGCAAAGTTGATTCTCGCACCTTTCAAAAGAAGGATGTATCGTCATTTTTTGACAGGGTACGGTGATCGTCTGTTTGTTTGCCTAAGACTCGCTAACATACTAATCAAAATGAGCGAATCCGTAAGAAATGCAATGCGTTACCGGATCCTCAATGTACGATCATTCAGCCGTGATATGCCCAAAAACAGAAAAGAAAACTGGATACAGTTGAATCGATCATGCCATCTGAGGCATTTCTTTTCTTTCCCTAGTCGTGAAACGGCAATAAGCCATTTCATCAAGCAACAAAAGGTATTGTCAATTGATTCCTAACAATCCGTGGCCACTCCCTGACCACGCCTGTCTACAGATGAATTCAACTGCTTGATCCCTCCCGCCCTCTAGCCATTCAGCTTGTTATCCAGTAGGACTCCTCTAACGATTGTCTTTTGTAGATTATTTTTCTTCTTTACACATGGGTTTCTTCTATGGCTTTGCCACGCTTTATTTCACTTGATGGCATTGACGGATCTGGAAAGTCCTCACAGATTGAACCTCTCGTAACGTGGTTAGAGCGCAAGGGAGCTACTGTGACAACATGTCACGACCCTGGGTCAACACCTGCAGGCACGGCAATTCGGGATATCTTATTAAATCGAAAAGATATCCACCTTGCGCCGACCACTGAAATGCTCCTGTACATGGCAGCCCGTTCACAACTGGTGAGCGAAATCATTTCACCAGCACTCGACCGTGGTGAATGGGTGGTTTCAGATCGTTATCTTTTGGCAAATATTGTCTACCAAGGATACGCGGGAGGTTTAGACACTGAACGCATCCGTCAAGTTGGACACATAGCGACAGAAGGACTTCTTCCTGGACTGACGCTTGTTCTCGATATCGACCTCGATGTATCGACATCTCGACTCAATCGCCCACTCGACAAACTGGAAAACCGTGGCGAGGAGTATCGAAGAAAACTTCGTGCAGGCTACCTGTCTGAAGCATCGCATCACCCCGAAGCGATCCAAGTTATACGATCTGATCTATCAATGACCGAAGTGAGTCAACTCATTCAATCTGCAGTCATAAATCACTACCCTGAATTGGCTCAATAAAAGGATTATGATCTGCCCCATCATTTGTATGATTTGGAAACATCACTATGAGTTGGCAAAATATTCAAGGACATGACGCCATCGTCGAACGCTTTGTTAGAGCGTCTCATCAAAACCGGATTGCTGGTTCCTATCTTTTTGTTGGGCCAGATGGTATTGGGAAAACTACATTTGCTCAAACACTTGCGAAGTCACTTCTTTGCCAGCAACCTCAACCCCAACTGATTGCCTGTGGAAATTGTGCCTCGTGCGTACAAGCAGCAGCAGGAAGTCATCCAGACATTGATATTGTTCAAAAACCAGAAGACCGGTCATCAATTCCTATTGAAGCTTTTGTTGGTGACTCAAATCATCGCATGCGAGCAGGACTCTGTTGGCGCATAAAACTTCGGCCATCACTTGGCCATCGAAAAGCTGCACTTATCCTGGATGCTGACACTTTACTCGTTGAGGCGGCTAACTGCCTCCTCAAGACACTCGAGGAACCTCCAGATGGTTCGATTATTATTCTGGTTGGGACATCACTTGAGCGTCAGTTGCCAACCATTCGCTCTAGATGTCAAATTGTTCGATTCCATCCACTCTCACCAAATATTATTTTTAGTGTATTGGAGCATGAGGCTGCTTTAAGAAATGACTCTTTTGATGCCTCATCGTGTCGTAACATTGCTCACGCGTCCAATGGCAGCCTGACTCGTGCACGGCTACTTCTCGATCCTGATGCGGTTAGCTTTCGAACCACACTTGTAGATCTGTTGGGGCAATCTCCTCTCAATGGAGTAGCGCTATCTAAAGAAACTCTTGCCTTTGTTGAAGCAGCTGGAAAGGATGCTCCGGCAAGACGGGCTCGGCTCAAAATTGTCCTTGAGACGGCACTTGATTTTTTTCAAACCGTGCTTCGACTGTCAGTAGCCCATGCGTCTGGACAAGATGGGGCATTCGCGAAAGCAGCTGCAGGATGGGCAAGCAGGATAAGCAATCCAACTGAAAAAGCATCGTTTCTGCTTGAAAAGTCACTAGACGCCCTTGATTCAGTTGATCGAAATGCAAATCTCTCCGTACTCATCGACGCCTGGTCTGCTGTGATTGAAGCCCCTCAACTTGCCAACCCTGTTAATCCATAGCGGTTATTGTGTGCCAGTTCGATTTTCCCGGTCGTTCGTGTCGATCTTTTTTTGACGGGCGTTGAACAAACCGACGCTTGCTTAATCAATAGACTCAACGGCTGGGATTGGCATGGCTGACAGACAGGCGAAGGGAATCGTCACTGTTTCATTTCTAGCGGGTATTGCACTCGCAGTATGCTATGTGCTCCAGGGAGCGTGGGAGCCTGTCCCTCAACCATTTTTCGGACTTGAGGAACCCATTTCTGTTGCTGCACCGTTACCTCAACAGCCACGTGTTTCTAAACCGACAGTCGTTCATTTATCACCCCCTGTGGGTAACCTCTCCTCCATGGCCGCTGCCATGCCAGCCGTTGTAAAACCTGGACCAAAGCCGGAACGACTCGCCTCGGCCACGCCACACCTCTCATCGCATTCTGGCGTGATCGATCAAAATCAACAGGACAACACACTGCACACTGATTCTCAGGAAAAGCCGAGACTGGATAATGTCCCAAAAAGAATTATTAATAAAATAGGTACACCTGACGCAACGCCCCTCTTTGTCGAACCTGCAGCGCCCGAATCACTGAAGTCACTCGTTACACGTGTACACATTCATCGTCTCACTGCTGAGGAACCAGCACGTCCTGATTCCAAAAATAAATCTCCATCGCAACCAGCTCGCATGAAATCTCCTGCAACTGGAGAATCTTTGGGAGCCGCCCCACTTCCTGGATCCACATGGACAGACCCTGACAGTGTGAACTGGACGAAACCAGCGAATGCCGCCTCACGACCAACGTCGGATGACGAGACTGCAAAAGTCTCATCACCAGGACCTGTTCGGCTTTTGGATCGCTTACTGAGTGGAGAGCGAATCTTTAACCGTAATCGCAGAGAATCCCAGGAGACTGGTTCTCACAGTGTTGTTCTTCATGGAATCCCAGATGTCCGAAAGCCAGGGAGTATCTGGCCTCATCCTGCCACACTGATTTCAGAACTCAACGAACTACAAAAATATTTTTCGGAGAACCACGGTGATCGTACGCAGAAAGATATCTCTCCTTGGGCTCAAGACACTCTTATTATCCTTGGAAACGTCCTGACAACTTCAGGCCCGAGAGATCCGATCGCAGCACCGTTACTCATCAACCTTGGAGAAGCGGTACATGTCGGCATGGAACTGGCCGATCGCTCGAGTGAAGGAAAACTTGCCTCTTCCACTCGTCGAGCAGCTCTAGCAGTCTCGCGTAGGGTTGCTGTATGGCGAGCGATTGCCGGCATGTTGGCTGATGTACCTCCAGATGAACAGGCCGACCAAGTCCAACTAGCCACACCCGATCCACTTCTCATTGCTCGTTCTGAGTCTGATGCAGGCCGATTAATGGAATCTCTCGAACGCTACGAAATATCACGAAATACAACCGATGCTTCGTTTGTTAAAGAAGCCCTTCGATCTGTTGAGTCTTCACCGCTCGTTGGTGCAAAAATGGTTGTTCGTTCGGTCACTGACCACTACCTCTCACCCAATATGAGGATCGCTATTCACCGCGACTTTGCAGAGAAGCTTCTTCCTGATACCGACGAAAAAGATGGCCCCTTTGCTGAGGTCATCAACGGCAGAGTGGTTCGAGGAAACAGAAAGGTTGTCCGCACAACAACAGTTCAATTTGCACCAAACCACGATGAGGTAGCGATGGTTCTTGAGGTGCATGGGGACATTGCTTCACGAAGTACTACAAATGCTGGACCAGCTAAGTTTTCATCTCAAACAGCATCAAAATTCGTTGTCCGAAAGCCAATCAGTATTTCATCACAAGGGCTTCTTCTCGGTCCTGCGACCGGGGCCGCATCAAATAACTCACGGTTAGCTGGCATCCAAACGAGCTTTGATTCCGTTCCTGTGATGAGATCACTCGCTCGCTCACTTGCCAAAAGCCAGCACGACAACCAACTCCCTGAAGTCAATCGTGAAATAATCAATAAGATCATTGCTCGTGCATGTCGAGAAACTGACGAAAGGGCAGAACCAGAATTCACAGCGGCCGCTGAGCGAATTCGAGAACGACTCTGGATGCCACTTGTAAAGCTTGGGCTTGATCCGACACCTGTTGTTTTGGAATCCACACCATCAATCGCTACGATTCGATTACGCCTTGCAGCTGATAATCAGGTTGCTGCTCATACACCACGACCACGGGCACCAACAGACGCACGTCTCAGTATGCAACTCCATGAATCTGCCTTAAATAATGCCCTTGAAAGACTCACCGTCGCTGGCCAATCATTTTTTCTTGAAGACCTCGTCGTGCATATATGCAACCGCATTGGTATTGAGGCGAATGTGCCAGAAGATCTTCCAGAGGGTGTCGAAGTGACTTTTGAACGTTCAGAGCCAGTCCGCATTACGTGCAAAGACGGTCTGGTGCAGGTACGCGTTGCATTAGATGCAATCGAGACAAGTCGCCGAAGTTGGTATGACGTTATTGCACAAGTTTCATATAGCCCAGTGGTGTCTGGTTCACAGGTGTTCCTTGAACGAGACGGCCCCATTCGGATTGGTGGCCCTGGCCATCAAGGACGGCTTGAATTGGGACTTCGCACTATTTTTGGAAAAATCTTTCCAAAGGAAAAACCCATTCCAATTGTTCCTGACCGAATTGTGACGAATCCCAGACTTGATGGCACCAGAGTGGTGCAGGCCGTGAGTCATGACGGCTGGTTCGCCCTTGCCCTTGCGACACGCGAACCCCCTGCAACAGTGTCCACTCCCCGAGAGAATACGCAAGAAGCCGCCCGCTCCAAACTCTTTCGCTAATCATCGCTACACTGTGCATTGGAGGTAACCAATGTCGCAGCAGCAATATCGTATTGAATCAGACAGCATGGGTGAGGTTCAGGTGCCCTCGAACCGCTACTGGGGTGCTCAGACCGAGCGCTCGAGAGATAATTTCAAGGTTGGCGTTGATCGTTTTCAATGGGGCCGAGCGATCAAAAGAGCACTCGGCATTCTAAAAAAATCGGCCGCTCTTGCGAATGCTGATCTTGGTCAACTCTCACAAGACACAGCATCCTTAATTAGGCAAGCCGCCGACGAAGTGATCCAAGGCAAACTTGATGATCACTTCCCCCTTGTCGTTTTTCAGACGGGAAGTGGTACCCAGTCAAACATGAATGCCAATGAAGTGATTGCTAACCGAGCCATTGAGATCGCAGGTGGCACACTCGGATCAAAATCACCCGTACATCCAAACGATGATGTGAACCGTGGTCAGTCCAGCAATGACACTTTTCCCACAGCCATGCACATCGCCGCTGTCGAAGTTATCACCGATCGTCTTTTACCAGCCGTTGGCGACTTACGTGATGTATTACTTCAACTTGAAAAACAATACGAAGATATTGTGAAAATTGGTCGTACGCATCTTCAAGACGCCACACCAATTACGTTTGGACAGGAAATCTCATCATGGCGTGCCCAAATCGATGATCGAATTGAGAGCATCAAACGATCCCTTCCTGGTCTTTATGAACTTGCGATTGGCGGCACTGCGGTTGGCACAGGACTCAATGCTCATCCTGACTTCGGTACAACTGCTGCAAGCTATATCGCAAAAGAAACAGGACATCCATTTGTATCCGCTACAAACAAGTTTGCGGCACTGTCTGCTCATGATGCACTCGTTGAAATCAGTGCCGCCGAGCGAGGACTGGCAATGGCACTGCTCAAATTTGCAAATGATGTTCGATGGCTTGCCAGTGGACCACGCTGTGGCATTGGTGAAATTACGATTCCAGAGAATGAGCCTGGGAGTTCGATCATGCCTGGTAAAGTCAACCCAACTCAATGTGAGTCAATGACCATGGTCTGCGCTCAGGTTTTTGGAAACGATGCGACTGTGGCTTTTGCTGGCAGCCAGGGCAATTTTCAACTCAATGTGTACAAGCCCGTCATGATCCACAATGTTCTTGAAAGCGCGGATCTTATTGCAGACGCATGTGACTCGATGCGGGTGCATTGCGCAAGCGGTATCAAACCCAACAAGGATCGTATTCAACAGCACTTAGATGAATCCCTGATGCTTGTAACCGCACTCAATAATCACATTGGATATGAGAAGGCGGCTAAAATTGCAAAAAAGGCCCATGCCGATGACACAAGCCTGAAAGAAGCAGCCATCGCGCTTGGGTATCTCTCTGCAGAGCAATATGACCAATGGGTAGTTCCTGGAAATATGACTCAGCCTCTTGCTAAGGATACGTAACATTTATCTGATTGACCTGCTTGGATTGCCAAGTGGAAGATGACTTCAATTTGGTCACTGTTTCTTTGGATATGGATGTTTCCCTTGCTTAGATGCCTGGTAGACCTCCATCGTGTCCATGATGAGGCCAGGGTCATGCTGCGATGCAAGCCAGTCATCAAGCTCGGCACTTAATCTTTTTTTGACATGAGCGAGCTTAGACTCATGAGAAAGGTTGTTCAATTCATATGGATCGGAAGCTGTATGGTAGAGTTCTTCCTCGGGCCTACGCATGTACCGCGTCACCATACGGAGAGCATGTGGGGTATTCCAGGAAACTGTTAGCCATGTCATCCATGATGACATCGGACCTCGCCCGTCCTTACGAGGTCCCATCACATGCTTTTCTGTATAGATGGATTCAGAGTAAAGATTTCGTATATATCGATACTCTCCATCGGTCACCGTGCGAATAGGGTATGGAGATCCCTCTGGAAGATTATTATGCATGCCATAGGCACAAGAACGATGCTGTTGTGATTCACCAGAGAGAACACCCAGAAAACTTTGCCCATCCAGCTTGCTTGAGGATCCTCCAGCAAGATCGATTAAGGTTGGAACCATGTCAACATATTGAACAATTGCATTTGTTCGTGTTCCTGCCTGTATTGAGTTTGGCCAGCGAGCAATCAGTGCCGTATGCAATCCTGTATCCCAATTTGTCCATTTGTTACCAGGAAACTGAGAACCCTGCTCAGACGTAAAAAGCACCAATGTATCCTGCTCATGCCCAGATAACCTGAGGGTTTCAAGTAAATCTCCTACCTGTTCATCCATGTAGGTTATTTCAGCGAGGTAGGCACTAAAGTCCTGTCGGGTCTGTGGTGTATCAACCAAGTTGCTGGGAAGTTCTATTTTCTTTGGAGGATAGACTGACGGGTCCCCCATCACCCAGGGTCTATGTGGTTCAACAAGTGCGACGACCAAGCAAAATGGTTCTTCAGAATCACGAGACATAAATTCATGAACAGCACCCAGGTCATGTTGTTGAGTGGGATTACGGACACAATTCGAATCAAACCCAGCAACGTCTTCAAAGGAAAAAACCTGTTTGGGTTTCACATGTACTTTTCCGGCCAAACCAACTCGATACCCTAACTGCGTGAGATAGTTCGGCAGACTACGGATGGTAGGACGGCTCGAAGAGTGATTCCATGCACAGCCATTCCGCATTGGATACAAACCCGTGTAGAGTGCTGCACGACATGGCTGACACATTGCTTCACAAAGATATGCACGATTAAAGACAACACCTTCTTTTCCAAGACGATCAATATTTGGTGTCTTAGCATTTTTTCCTCCATACAATGGCAGGTCGTTATATGTGCAGTCATCAGCAATGACCAATAATATATTTGGACGATCGTCAGCAATACTCGATGCCATGCTCAGAAGCAGAACGCAAAGAATTTGAAAGAGGAAATACATGGTATTTGTCTTATCTCCCGGGGTTTCAATCAAACACATAGCCTCTGTTATACGATGACGATGAGAATTGGTGGAAAAGCATTTGATAATCATAGTACTCTTTAGGCTCCGACGGGCTGATTCCTGAGTCTGGGAAGACGAATGATGTATCAACGCAAGTGTGACGTTTTGACGCTGTATGTTGTCATGGTTTTTTGCCTGTGCAGCAGTACATGCACAATGATCCTCGCAAAAGATTCCTTTCCTGCTCCATATAACAGTGAACCAACCGATCGTGGCAAACCGTTATCTGCGGATGCCTCTGCTGCCGAAATCAGGTTGCCGGCAGGATTTCAAGCACGTGTCGTAGCTTCAGAGCCCATCATCCAAAATCCCATTGCCATGACATGGGATACCCGCGGCAGACTGTGGGTAGCTGAAAACTTTACGTATGCAGAAGGAAGGATGCGGTTTGATTACGATCTTCGTGATCGCATCACTCTTTTGGAAGACACAAACGGAGACGGGCGTTTCGATCATCACCGTATTTTCATTGATTCTCTGCAGATTCTGACAGGGCTCGAAGTTGGTCATGGTGGGGTTTGGGCTATGTGCCCACCTCGGTTGCTCTTCATCCCTGATCGCAACCATGACGATATTCCCGACGGACCTATCGAGACGGTACTCGATGGTTTTGACATTGCTGGTCCAAGCTATCACAACTTTGCAAATGGACTGAAGTTTGGTCCCGATGGCTGGCTCTACGGAAGATGTGGGCACTCATGCCCAGCTCTGATTGGCTCACCAGGCTGTAACGATGAGCAGCGGATGCCGATGGAGGGTGGACTTTGGAGATACTCACCATATACAGGACAGGTTGAAGTACTCACAACCGGCACAACGAATCCATGGGGACATGATTGGAATGCCGAATGTGAATGTTTTTTTGTGAACACAGTCAATGGCCATCTGTGGCATCTCATTCCAGGTGCACACTTTGATCAAACCAATGGCATTGATCCGAATCCGTACACATATGAACTGATCGATCAACATGCTGATCACTATCATTTTGATGTGGGGAAGGGGTGGCAAAATTCTCGTGACGGGAAGGCCAATGACCTTGGTGGTGGCCACGCACACAGTGGGTGCATGATTTATTCCGGAACGAATTGGCCTACAGAATATCGTGATCAACTATTTACACTCAATTTCCACGGTCGTCGATTAAACCAGGAACGTCTTAGTCGCTCGGAAAGCGGTTACATCGCGACACATTCACCTGATTTTTTTCACACTGGCGACACATGGTTTCGTGGGATTGATGTAGGAAATGGTCCTGATGGAAGTGTTGTCGTTCTTGACTGGAGTGACACCGGTGAATGTCATGAACGAGATGGCGTACACAGAACAAGTGGCCGAGTGTTTCAGATCGTTGCTGGTGAACCGCACCTTCCGGATGGAATATTGGCTGGATTTGATCTGAGACAGTTTAGTGACGATGAACTTGCTCAATGCCAACGTCGTGCTGAAGGCTGGTGGGTCAATCAGTCGCGTCGCGTACTTGCAGAGAGAGCCATTCGTAAGAACATGCCAACTTCAACTGAGTATCTTTTGCAAAAACAGTTCGAAAATGCGCAGCAGCTTTCAAATGATGATCCTCAAGTTTCTGCATCAGCTCATCGTGTTCGCGCGATGTTGACCCTTCACCTCATCGGAAAATTACAGTCTGAAGAATTGATTGCTCGGTTGCATCACCCTGACGAACACGTACGCGCTTGGGCCGTGCGACTGCTAACGGAGGCCCTTCCACTCGATGCCGCTCTCGGGCCAGTAAACATGGATGCGAGACGTGCCAAACAGATTTATGTTGCATCCAGTGCACTTCTTGATCACCTCACCGAGATTGCGCGCGATGACCGCTCCGCTTTCGTTCGACTCGTACTTGCTTCAACGCTACAGCGATTGCCTGTCGAAATGCGACCGCAATTGGCAGAAGCACTTTTCGTACATGCTGAAGATGCATCTGATCAGAATCTGCCACTTCTTGTCTGGTATGGTCTTATTCCACTTGGAAAAGATAACCCTGATGCTCTGGCTGACCTTGGGGCAAAGTGTCAATGGCCACGAACGCTCAAACTCATTTCACGTCGAGTGGCCGGAGGTATTGAAAGCCATCCGTCGGCAGTAAATCGTTTACTCATTTCCGGACAGGCAAGCCTTCAGAATGACATGGGCGTTGCGTTAGAGGCTACGCTTACCGGTCTTCGTGAAGGACTTGCTGGTTGGAAAAATGCTCCAGAACCAACTGCATGGAAAACAATACATCATGCAATCCGAGAGGTGTCCAACGACAAACGTCAAGCAGTACTCCAAAGCCTTGTGGAGGAACTCTCGGTTGTCTTTGGAGATGGCAGGGCATTGAGTGTCGTTCGTGAGACTGCGCTCAATTCGAAACTGTCCATGGAGACACGCCTCGCTGCAATTGGAACACTGATCGAAGCTGAACCGCCAGATCTGAGGAGTATCTGTGAAAAAGTGATCAAAAATCGGCATCTCCAAGCTACTGCGGCAGAGGGCCTGACGCTCTTTGATGACCCATCTGTCGGTGGACTGCTTGTGAATACACTCCGTCGTGCTCGCGGAGCCGGAAAGGAGGCAATTCTGAACGCACTCGTATCAAGAGTGACTTTTGCAGACAAGCTCGTAAGCGCCCTTGAGAATGGTGAAATCAAGGCCGAGGATTTATCTGCGAGACTCGTTCGCAATATTCATTCACTCGAAGATCCATCAATTTCACAACGGCTTACAAGCGCATGGGGTCATGTGCAAGAAAGTTCATCTGAAAAAAGGAAACGAATGCAACTCCTCACAAGGATGCTTTCCCGACCGTCTACTGAACCCTCAGACCTTGCCATGGGTCGTATCGTGTTTGAAAAAAACTGTGGAACATGCCACAAGTTATATGGTGAGGGCGGTACGCTGGGCCCCGATCTGACAGGGTCAGGACGCCATGATCTGAACTATCTTGTAGAAAACATTATTGATCCAAGTGCTGTCGTGAACCGCGATTGGAGACTTACCATCCTGCGGCTTCTTGATGGACGCGTGCTCAGTGGTGTTGTGATTGATGAAAATGAAAAAACACTGTCAGTGCTCACTCAACAGGAGCACACTGTCATTTTACTTAAGGATATTGAGGAGCGCACACTCACAAATCAGTCACCTATGCCTGATGGCCTCCTGAATAAACTCTCTGAAAAACAGACCAGAAATCTAATTGCATATCTGAGACATCCAACACAAGTGGCGATGCCATGAATCGATTGCCAAGCAATGGGCTTAGAGATCAATGCTTTCGGCAGCCGGCCTTAATCATATGCTTGAATCTACCTCTTTACCTGAGGTTTGTTATCCAACATCATGACATTGGATCCATGCAATAATCGCCACTATTTGTTAGCTACATATACGAAATAATGACTGACGAGAGACCAAGTATTTCTTGTAACGTACCAACACCTGTCTCCACACAGTCAAGAGCATCAAAAACAACCTGACATGACTTGGAGCACGTTCGCGATGATCAAACAAAAGCATTACCAGTTCATAGCAGCATCTCTTTTTACTGTGGTGCTCTTTGGCTTGGGAAATCTCTGTGCTGCTACACCGGCACAAACTCAAAACACGCATGCTGATCACCAACTAGCATCATTCTTTGAGCACGAAACAATGCTACTGCAACAACAATCTCGCGCGGCGATTGGCACCGCAGAAGAATGGGAGAGTAAACAGGCTGTCAAACGACAACTTCTTTTCACAATGTTTGGACTCGATGGGAGGCTTGATCAGGATGGCCGTATTCGTCCTGCACACACTCACGAACTAAAGCCCCAAGTAACAGGAAGGCTAGAATTCAGTGGTTCAAATTCTTCTGGCTGTATTGTCGAAAAACTGCATTTTCAATCTGAACAGGGACTCTACGTCACAGCAAACCTCTACATTCCAAAAGATGCTTCTCCAGAGCAACCATCACCTGCTGTGCTCTATCTCTGTGGTCATGGTCGAGTCATGGAAGACGGAATCAGCCTTGGAAACAAAGTCCATTATCAACATCATGGTGCTTGGCTAGCCGAACATGGGTATATCGTACTTGTACTAGACACGCTTCAACTTGGTGAGATTCAAGGCGTTCATCATGGAACGTACCGCAAAGATCGATGGTGGTGGCCATCACGTGGCTATACACCTGCAGGAGTCGAGGCACTCAATGCTATTCGAGGTATTGATTACCTCGTCACTCGTCCAGAAGTTGATCCGCAACGGATTGGTGTGACTGGTCGTAGTGGTGGTGGTGCTGGGAGTTGGTGGGTGGCAGCTCTTGACGATCGTATTAAAACAGCTGTCCCAGTGGCTGGGATAACCGATCTCTATGACCATGTTGTAGGAGGGTGTGTGAGTGGCCACTGCGACTGCATGTTTATTGTCAATACATTCCGATGGGATTACCCGTTAGTAGCGGCACTCATCTACCCGCGACCATTACTGCTTGCCAATACTGACGCCGATCGCATCTTTCCACTGGGAGGAGTCATGCGGACACAAGCTCATCTCAGGAAGCTTTATACACGTGGCGCACACGCAGATCTGTTTGGCATAACCATCACATCTGGTGGACATGCAGATACACAGGATCTTCAGGTGCCCACAATCCGTTGGCTTGACACTCATCTTGGCATGGGTGAACGTCTGATTGATACAGCAGCAAGGAAACGTTTTGCGCCAAGGCAACTCAAGGTTTTGGGTGACGTACCTATTGACGAGCGGAATACTCGAATTGATCGGGAGTTTGTACCGGTGGCTGGTCCTTTCAAGCCACCCAAAAACACCCAACAGTGGCAGGCCCAATGTCAATCCTGGCTTCAGCGTCTTAAGAGCCATACGTTCGGTGGCTGGCCCGATAACAATACGCAACTTGATATACATGCTCTGCAGAGGGAGCAACGCAATGGGATTGAACAAACTACATATCAATTTCAGAGCCAACAACATGTTGAACTTGAGCTTATAGTCCTGCGTCAAAAGGAGAGCACGCGCCTGAGTTCCCTACTCCTTTTCATTGCCGATCAAAGTGACTTCGAAAACCTGCAAAACGCACGGCTGACTCTTTTGGACAAAGACAATCAAGTTGTGACAAAAAATGCTGACGTTCTTGCCTTGAAGGAGGCACTCACAAAACCAAACCATGCTGTTGCCATTCTTGCACCACGCGGCGTTGGTTCTTCTCGATGGAATCAAGATCGCTCAACGCTCACGCATAACCGGCGTCGCTTTCTTTTATTAGGCCAAACATGGGAAGGAATGCAGGCCTTTGATATCCGGCGTGGCATTCAGGCCATACGGGCCATTTGTGATCACGACACTGGCCCCGAAACACACATCGAACTTCGAGCAAATGGTTCCATGGCAGCACTCACGCTATATGCATCACTTTTTGAGCCACCAGTATCACAGATCACTGTGCAGTCGCTTCCTGTCACACATGATGCTCCTTCTGATGATACGGGTGACATCATGGGACCATCACTCCTTAATGTTCTTCGCATTCTTGATATACCTCAGGTGGTCGCAATGGCTGCAGAAAGAAGCCCTATTCGAATTCTGGGGAGTGATCAACGGGCTCTTGATTATGTCATACAAACTGCGGCCAATCTTAATTGGCCGGAACAGCATATCCGTATCGAAAAGACAGCTTCTGATTTACCCGAGCCTTCCTGCGACTTCACATTTGAACCACATGTCATTGACCCTGAGGCTGGCAAAATCTGCTATGCAGTCGTTCTTGCGGATGTTGATACAGATGGCCATGACGATATCGTTGTCGTGACTGAAGAAGCAGTACTCTGGTACAAGAATCCCAACACGCATGGACGTTGGGTGAAGCAGGATATCATTCGCCGAAAGACTCCCCGTGATAATGTGTGCATCGCCCCTCAAGACATTGACGGTGATGGACTTATTGATTTTGCACTCGGAGCAGGCTGGCCAAAACAAGGCTCACTTCACTGGCTAACACGTGACGGAAATTTACGTCGACCATGGACCGTTCATGATATTGGCCCAATGCCGTCAACACATCGCATGTATTGGGGAGATGTTCTCGGCCAAGGACGACCACAACTTGTGGTATCACCGCTTACTGCCCAGAAAGGAATGCCCGGTGTCAACTTAACTGCTTTCTCCATACCTGATAAACCGTCAACTGATCGTTGGATACCCACAATCCTTGATCAACAACTCAATCGACTTCATGGTCACATGCATATTGATCTTGATCGCAATGGTACCGTCGACACCATCACAGCCAGCCAGGAAGGCATTTATTGCATCTCAAAAACACATCCTGGATTTTCTCAGACTCACCTGAGTCCTGGGGTACAGGATGATGATGCGAATGCTCACGGGGCAGGTGAAATATGCATTGGCCGCTCTAGTAGTGGCAAACAGTTCCTTGTAGCGGTTGAACCAATGCATGGTTCAGCCATTTCAGTTTTGACTCCAAGCCATTCAACGAATTCCTCTACATGGGACCGCCGCATTATCGATGATGGATATAGCCGTGGACACGCCATTGCCACCGCTGACATTAATGGTGATGGAAATGACGAGATTATTTTTGGCTCGAGCGACGCGTCTGATCAACCTGGCTATGGCCCCACTCTTGCTGTTTATTCTAAATTAGAAACTCCCTCTCCACATGATTCACCAGCGTGGCACAGGACAATACTCGATAAGGGTGGCATAGCAGTAGAAGCCATTGCTGTGGGTGATCTTTCTGGTGATGGAGTACCCGACATAGTGGCAGTCGGAAGATCCACCCACAATGTAAAGCTTTTCATTGCCAACAAAAAATAGTGCAGATAGTCAACGATGTTGCATGCTGAGACATTCATCGTGAACGAACAATAGGACTATCGAGGACTTCCAAAATAAGTGACCGGAGCCCATTATCGTCATTCTTCACATTCTCGAGAATCTCATTGACGTCTGCCCAATCAAAGGCTGTCATGTGACGACCTGAAGCGTAAGACAAGAGTTTTTCAGTAAGGCACCGAAGAAATACCTCTTTTCGTGTCGTTACTAAAACATGTTTGAACTCATCAAAATCCTTGAATACCTCACCAGACAGCAATTCTCCTGATGGATCAATTGTGAGGTCTTTCCCTTTTTTTTTAGCTTTCGGATACTTCTCACGCCAACGACCAACAGGATCAAATGACTCCAAAGGGAAGCCCAATGGATCTATTTTCTTATGGCAGACAAAGCACGCTTGATCCTTACTATGCAAGAAAAGTTTTTCACGTATCGTCGTTGCATCACTCACATTTGCTTCAAGCGCTGGAATCTCAGGCGGCGGAGGAGGAGGGGGCGTTCCTAAAATGTTTTCCATAACCCACACACCCCGCGTAATGGGAGATGTCTCCACCCCATTTGCTGAGACCGTCAACACTCCTGCCATACCAAGAATCCCTCCACGTTTATGTGAACGAACACTCACTTTTCGGAATCCATCAGCTAATCGCATTGTTTCCGCTTCTGGGAATCCATAGAGGGAAGCAAGTCTCTTATCGATAAATGTAAAGTCTGCACTGAGCAGCGTGACAGCTGAAGCATTCGTGTGAAGCAGATAGTTAAAAAAATGCCTCGCCTCTTCCTTCATTGAAAATGGCAGGTTTTCCGCGTAATACTCAGGTGCCGACTTGCGCGGGGGAGGCTGGTCTCCCAAGTCCCTGAGGCACAACCAACTTTCTAAAAAACCTTTTGTAAATTCATTTGAACGTTCATCCCCAATGAGTCGGTCCACCTGACTCCGCAGAACACGTGACTCCGTCAACGTGCCACTACGTGCGAGTTGCATCAACTCCTCATCTGGAGGTGATGCCCAAAGAGCAAATGACAACCGTGATGCGAGATCGTATGCATCTAAAACCGGTGCCTGCGTTGGTGTGACTTCCGCCAGATATAAAAACGAAGGAGAACAGATAATCATTTTTATGACATTTAAAGCAGCCTGCCTTGGACTGCCTGTCACTTCGACTTGCCGCTCATAAAAACGCTTAATCTGGCTTTTATCAGCGACGCTGAGAGGCCGTCGATATGCTTTACGAGCAAAGACAAGTAGCTGTTCAGCAGCGCGCTGAGCCTGAAATCCCTCTGAGCCAAACACTGCTTGCTCTTCATGGCTACCACCATCTTCATGAAGTGGACCATGGATCTTTATTTCATCGATTCGAATATGAGGAAGAGCGCCTTCTTGAAGGATATGTGCTCGACTTACTCCCGACCTGTATGTTTTAGGATCAAACTCATCTTTGTACTGATTGTTGATTTTTAAGACAGAAGCTCTTGATTCATATGGACCATTTGGAAAGATAAAACGAGGAGTCTGACCAGCCTCAAGCCAGACCTGAAACTTTAACCATGTTGGTTCATTATCCGAAACAACTGCAATGCCAAGTATTGGCTCGATTGCCTGAGGGTAGTGAATATGTCCCACACGAACGTCCCCCGGCACGATGGCCAGCTGGAATGGTTCAGAGAGATCAATGCGAAAAATCTTTGGATCATAATGCGTATCCCGATGGAAAGACTGCGCAAGCACTTCAATGTCATACAAACCTGAAACTGGCACACCACTCAGGAATTCTTCGATATGTCCATAGCCACCCTGGCGCGTGTCCGTATTCGGCTGTTCATAGAGACAGAGGTAGTCGAAATCGAAAACTTTTTGATGTGAACCTGTGAGTTCTTCATACTGTTTGAAATTATCTTTGAAGTGCCATGTCTTGGGGTTTATTAGTGGCTTTCCCAGACGCATGTCCACAAGCCGAGAAGCAGACTGAACGTATTGATCCAGAAGAAATCCCGATGTGACAAGCGATTCTCCAATCGTATCAACATGATGACTCAGATTCTCAGTCGGAAATTTAGCCGTCAGCCCAAGAGTATCGACCCGACGGTTGAAGAGTACTGCGAGAGTATTTTCATATTCACGATGGGATAACCGCCTCATGACTGTCTGCCCTCGATCACCTTGCACCTGCGCACAAGCAACTTCAAGGGTAGAACCAAAGACCTCCAGAAAAGCTGCCCGATCTTTTGTATTGGGTTGTTCCGCCTCCTTGGGCGGCATCTGACCAAGACGAAGCTGATCGATAATCTCAATCCCAAGTTCTAGATGTTCTTCAGAGCGAATCGGAAAAGTCAGAAACTCGAAGTTTCGCTTTCCCTCAGCCGTATCACCCTGATGACAGTCGAGGCAGTAGGCACGCAGAAAAGCACGCATGCTCGTGTTTTCTTCTTGCTGCGACGAACGAACACCACCATCAGCCAACGTGGAACCGTTGATGCCAACGGCAAGAATCAAAACAATGACACCACTCAGACAATTGAACATGTGTAAATCAACCAGAAAGGCACATGCCATGCTCAAGACATACCATGCTTATGAATAGACGCCTGTACTGTTTCCAAATACATCTTTCCGCACGCCCATCCACTGAGCAATATCCAAGAACATGTTACAAAGAGGGACCTTGCTTCCTCCCTCTTGCTTAACATGCCGAAACTCTCCACGACCATACCCTCCTCCGGCAAGAACGATGGGTAAATCTGTGTTGATATGCGAATTTGCATCTCCCATTCCACTGCCAAAAAGGACTGTCGTGGAATCAAGAAGTGACCGTTCACCATCCTGAATCTGACTTAATCGAGTCAGGAACCTACTAAATTGCTCGATCTGGTATTGTTCAAGGGTAACAAGATTCGCAATCGACTCTTCGTCATTGCCGTGGTGAGAAAGTCCGTGGTACGAATGATCGATTCCTAGGTGCTGGGGTAAAAAACTACCTCCAATTTCAAGCGTGGATACTCGCGTCAGATCTGTCTGCAATGCCAAGGCCATCATTTCATAAAGCAGTGGAAGATCTTCAACCATGTTCCGATCAGTTGGACGCTCCATTTGCGGTGTGGGCTTGGACTGACTCACCCAACGATCACGAGCAACCAAGCGTTTTTCAACATCTCGTATAGAATCAAAGTATTCTTCGAGTTTCCTTTGATCCTCTCGATCAACACGCTTTTCCAAGACACTTACTTCTTCTTGCACCGCATCAAGAATTGACGCATGCAAAGCATTCTGACGCCTTTGCAACGTTACCTGTTCCGGCGAGTCTGACACGAATAGCTTTTCAAATAATTCACTTGGACCAGTGATCGGAGGCACCCTCACCCCGGATCGTGTCCATGACAATTGACACCCACCGTGAATCCCACCCTCGGATCCTATGGTTAAAGAAGGAAAGCGAGTTTGTCTTCCAATCTCATCAGCAATAAATTGATCAAGAGTAACGTTTCCATCACTTCGACTCTGCGACTCATGATGAAGCACACCTGATAAAAATGTATGAACAGCGAAATGACCACCACGCAGGCCATGATCAAGACCACGGTAGAGCGTTATTCGCTTTCGATTGGACCATAGCGGATCAAGCAACGGTGTTTTCTCGAATTCCTTTCCCTCTGCCTGCGGGAAAAACTTCTCTCGCTGGAACCCAAGAAGGTTACCAATGGCCACAAAACGTCTCGCACCAACACCTGCGCCGGTTGTCATCTGAAGCGGAGTTGTACTTCCAATATTCTCTGCCTTAAGCGATGAGAGACTTGGCAAGGCCAGTGACCCTGCAAGGGAATGAATGATGAAGCGACGTCGAGCACACTTGAGATTCATTAGTTGCACTTCATTCGAGGAACGTTGGGGGACATCCAAACCTTTGTTTGACCGAAGGACTCAAGCGACTGTTTGTGTGGCGAAACAACGCTTTCGAGTGAATGGAGAACGTCTAAATATACTACATTATATCTCTCGCGTTTCTGCAACAATCATTTTTTCAAAAAGATACCTTTTATCATTCGAAAGCATCCATTTGAGTGCTCAAAAGTACGCAAGTGGCAAAACGAACTTTTTCAGTAGCTTTCTTGATCTATTGAAGGCTTTACCAACGCTCCAGCATGCAGCACAATAAATGAGGGGTCACTCAGCCTCTTGATCTCTTCTCAATTACTACTCATCAGATGGTGCCATGAAAAAAATATTGCTCCTACACAGATGTCTTGTTGCATTGCTTCTTGTTGAACCAGTACTCGCTGTTGCCCAATCACCACAACAAAAGAGTCCAGCAGCAACTATTACTCCGGTTCCACGAGATGGAAAGTGGATGCAGCGTCACGAAACCATCAATGATCGTGCTCTTGCAGGAGACGTGAATGTTATTTTCTTAGGCGACTCAATCACTCAAGGCTGGGAACGTTCAGGAAAAGACGTATGGGCGAAATACTTTGCTCCATTGAAAGCCATGAATGCCGGAATAGGTGGTGACCGCACTCAGCATGTTCTCTGGAGACTCGATAACGGCAATATAAAGGGCATTAGCCCAAAGGCAGCTGTCCTGATGATTGGGACCAATAACTCTGGAAGTGACTCCTCCGAGCACATCGCAGAAGGTATTGGTGCCATTGTCGAAAAATTAAGAAAGAAACTCCCCAAAACAAAAGTACTGCTTCTCGCTATTTTCCCAAGGGGTCATGCGCCTGACGACACCAAAAGAAAGGTGAACGAAGGTGCCAATGACCTGATTAAAAAGCTGGATGATGGCGAGCATGTTTTCTACCTCGACATCGGTCCAAAATTTCTGACCGCTGATGGAATCCTTGAGAAAAACATTATGCCGGACCTCCTCCACCTGAGTCCCGATGGCTATGAAATCTGGGCTACATCGATTCTTCCAACGCTTCACACGCTTATCGATCATCCATAAGGATTGCGGTGCCTCATTCTGATGGGTGTTTGTCACAGCAGAGATGTTCATGACGTAGATATGCTATAACCTCTTTATTTTGTCTTGGCTCTATCTGTGTTGCCATAGGGACAAGTGGCACCAGACATCGAGAACACGGATCCTATCTTTCGCACTATCGCTCCATCTATGACAGATACCCCGCACCTCGTTTTAGAAAGCCCTGACAAACGTGAACGGCTGTTCCTTACCCGCATTCGTGGCGGGCAGAATCAGGACATTCTCAAAATACATGGAACATTGGCCTCGGGAGTACAGGGGCCTCCCTTGCATACTCACTTTCAAATTTCTGAGGAGACAACTGTTCTCAAAGGAAAACTTGGCGTGCTCCTGGACGGGAAGCAATTGGTCATTGCAGCTGGCGAAACATGCGTATTTCCACCAGGATCAAAGCACACATGGTGGAATGCCGGAGAAGAATTGATCGAGTTTTCGGGACAAGCCATTCCCGCTGGGGATCTCGACACATACCTGCAAGGCGTCTTTGCTCTTGTGAATAGCAGTCCGACTGGTAAGCCATCATTTTTTTATCTGGCTCACTTGCTGTGGAGGCATCAAAAGACGCATGCGCTCATACATCCGCCACGCTTTCTCCAGAATATAGCGATTCCCATCATCGTTTTTGTGGGGTGGCTACTAGGGCGTTATCAAGGAGATCGATGGCCCGCTTGCCCCACCTTATGTACTGGCGCCCCCGTGATCGACCAGGACCTGATGCATCCGGATTTGTCGCAACCGCAGTAAAGATCATTCACTTGAGCAACTAAAGAAAACCGTAGCATGTCTCTCTTAGCCTATCGCCAGTGATGGATTGACCTCTGTAATCTGAACGATTTCATTTTGCGTCAAGCCAACACCCTGTTCTAAAATCTCACATACTCTTTTCATCGATGCGGTTGATCCTACAAGATGCGATCGATCTGAAGCCCATGCAGCACCATCTGGCTCAACAACTACCTCTTGACTCCCCAAAGAAAAATGACCTGCCCCCATTCCCCCAGCTGCTGTTGCATCCGTAACTGCAATGATCCGTTCGATACCAACAGATCGAATGATGGTACGCATGAGAGGCGGTGGCAAGTGAATGCCATCAGGAATAATCATGACCCAACGAAGAGCATCGGCAGCCAACACTCGATAGATAATGTTATCATGACGATGCATATGCAGCGGGCAACCGTTTCCGAGGTGTGTAAACGCTGAAAGCCCAGACGTTATTGCAGCGTTCAGGACCTCTGTTGAAGGATCGCAGTGACCGGCTGACACGAGAATACCCTGCTGCATAAGCCACTGTGTCGTTTGAAATTCAGCATCGTGTTCTGGTGCGAGCGTCATTAATCGAATGAGTCCACGCCCAGCCGACACCAAGGCTTGTGCATTGACAACTGTTGCAGGCAACACATGCTCAACTGGATGAGCCCCAACATACCCTGCGGTTGGACTAATGAATGGACCTTCGACATGAATACCAACCATAACGTCCGCTATAAGAGTGCTCTGTTCTCTCATGCGTGCTAACTGGTCAATACGAGACAGCATCAGATCAAGACGATCCGTGATCACTGTGGCCAGCATACTGTGACCACCATCCTTCCTGACTGCCTGACACGCCATAGTGAGCTGTTCAACAGAGAGATCATCTGCATTGAAGTCAATGCCTTTATATCCATTGAGTTGAAGATCGATCGGTGCCATTCTGATTTCACACGTTTGTGGATCGTTATAAATATCAAGGCTGCAATCGGGATGCTGCATCCCGATCAAGGTATAAAAAACATTGCGAGTGCTTCTGCAGTGCTGATGCAGGAATATCAGGTGTTATATCACCCTCTACTGCCGCCTGGACCGCCTCTGCCTTTCTTACATCTGGAACAGAGCAGACGATTGTTTGAGAAGCAAGAATCCTTTTTACAGACATGGATATCGCATGTGTTGGCACGTCTGACAGAGTTGGAAACCAACCTTCTCCAACCTGCTGTTGACGGCATCGTTCATCAAGTTCAACGACAAGATAGGGTTCGGTTGTGTCAAAGTCAGCTGGCGGATCATTGAAGGCAAGGTGTGCATTCTCACCAATGCCAATCATCGCTAAATCAAAATCTGATTCAGGAACCAGACTAGCAAGTCTTTGACATTCCTTTTGGGGATCAGCAAGACCATCTAACTCGTGAAAAGCCTTTGGTGCGGCTGGAAGAAGATCAATGAATCGCTCATGAAGAAAA
>CACORA010000005.1 GCA_902629495.1 Planctomycetaceae bacterium | reverse complement strand
GATTTCAATAATTCACCGATGATGTAATCCAATTCAAAAATGAAATCACCGTGTGGTCCGGCATTCGTTTTTCCTTTAAATGCATCCGCAGGAAATGAAGGGAGATGGACAGCTTGAGCCGAATGAAAGAGAAAAAATGGTTGATCGCTTTGATTATTCACATGATTTTCGAGGAATGCGATGCTCTTCTCTAAGAACACCATATCCACTTCCTCCAAATCAAAATTTTCTGCAAGAAGGCCAATGCGATTATCCTTTGAATAGACATGATCCGGTAATCCAGCAGCTTTACGATCAAGAAGTTTTGTTGGTGGATGTGGAATACGGTCACCCTCGATCCAGGCATACAACCAGTCTGTGGTAGGGCAGCACGCCGTACCAAAAAAATAGTCAAAACCACGATTCGTAGGGCCGTCTGGAATAGGTTGAGAAAAATCAACACACTTCACTTTGGCAACAGACTGAGGGCTTTTTGGAAATGATCCATCTGGAATATTTTTGACATCTCTCTCATGCGCAAAGCCCCCACCGATCGCAGGAAAACTCATGCCAACATGCCACTTCCCAATCAAACCCGTTGAATAACCACACTCCCTTAACATTTGTGGAAGTGTGAGTTGATCTTCCTTGATGAGACATGGTCCTCCCACTCCAGTAAAGACACCACGATAGTTAATACGAAATGCCATCTGCCCAGTGAGAATGCTATATCGCGTTGGTGTACAAACCGTCGAAGGTGAGTGGGCATCCGTAAAGCGAAGACCCTCCGCAGCTAACTGATCAATGTGTGGGGTTGGGACTTTCGATGTAGGGTTGTAGCACCCCACATCGCCATAGCCGAGGTCATCGGCAAGAATCAAAAGGATATTTGGTAAGACAGCATCATCTGCCACAGACGGCACGTTCCTCAAACCAACTATGAAAACTGTCAGGACAACAGAAAAAAACGTTTTGTTCATAACGAATCCACTCATGAATCGATGGGCAACATTTGTTCTCTAATTCCGTTAAGAAATACCCACATTCAATCATACTACCTTCTGTATACTTATTCCGTGTAGTGGATTGAGCAGCGGTTGGTTGTAGCAATTCTGTTTTGCCAGATATCAATAATCCCATGGAATGATCATCATTCTTTAGCGTCAGTCTCACTCTGACTGATCTTGTCTAGAGAGGGGCAGCAATATGGCACCATCTTCTCCAAAGCATCTCTGGCACTGTCTTTCATGTTGTGCATGCACCGTTCTATTCACCTTTCTTCAAAACACATATGCTGCTCCATCCCTTCAATGGTCAACTGGTGTTGGTACAGATGGGAACGATCATGTCTTTGAAGGCATTCACTGCAGTGACAGAGGGTTCTGCATTGTTGGAAAATGCAGTGAGGCCAACGAGGCATCCGTCGATGGGTTTGTGATCAAGCTCGATCCTGATGGCAGACAGGAGTGGGTTTCGATTTTTGGAATACCGGATTATCACGATGAAGTACGCTGCATTGTAGAAGTATCTGATGGCTTTCTGATTGGTGGCACCTGCTCTGATACACGGCAGTCTCGAGCCTGTTTGTGGAAAATCGATACTTCCGGAAATCAATTGTGGCGTAAGACGATCACTCATAACGGACATGGTGCAATTCGAAGTCTGCGACTTACTGATGAGAAGTCTTGTGTCGCCACCGGCTACATTGAAAGTAAAGAATTTGAAGTGCCCTTTATTTCAGATGAATCAGTCGGCATCTTGATCAAGACAGATCTTCAAGGGGAACTGCAGTGGCAAAAAGAACTCTCTGTTGCCCAAGGCAGTCGTGTCATGAGTCACACTCACACGGATGAAATATTCATCTGTGGTACAGCATGGCGCACAACTGATGGCATTGAGCATCAAGACGCATTTCTCATTACGTGTTCTGCTGATGGCAAAGAGCTATCTAAAGAATTCTATGGCGACGCAAACATGAATCAATGCTTTGACGGCATCGCAATTGATGGTGGTTTTATGCTCTCAGGTCATACCACCAATGATCACAACCGGAATTGGGATGTATGGGCTGTGCGGCTCGATGGGAATGGCGACCTTCTCTGGGAGGCACAATTTGGACCGCTTATTGGACACACAAAGCAAGACGTTTTTGATGAGTGTTACTGCGTGAAGCCAACAATAGATGGTGGCTTTGTGCTTGCGTGTGGATCTGGCATCGAGCCCGAAAATAGAAAAGATAAAACCGCAGAGGAAAATGTCTGGGCAGCATGCCTTATCAAGACTGATTCCGAAGGGCATCATGAATGGACATATGTCTTTCATCAGCCTCACAAAGGACACAATGCCTGCGAATGGGTTATCCCATATGGACATCAGAATTATCTGATGCTTCTCGACAGCGATACCTTAGGGACAACCGATCAGTCGAATGTTGGACTCCTGAACCTTCAGGACGTATCACCAGAGTAGTTTTTGCAAGAACTGCCTTGTAGAAGCACGTGGGGTTCACCATACCTCACGCTACCAGTGATCACATGCGCGCACTCTCCACAGGGGGGGTCTTTATTGTGGGTATCACTGACTGTTTTAGTGCAACCAAAAACTTTTCGCGTGTCATCCTATCGGACAGTTTTTGTGCTGCAATAAGATTCATAAGGTGTTGCTACCTAGATATCTCAAAAGCAAGGTGAACTACCTCATTGTGATATTGGAATCAAAGACGGTGTCATTGCCCACGCCGACAATATCAGTTTCAAACCGTGGCACATTTTTTGATAAAAAGTAGTCTCCGCAGATGTCGTGAGGTATGACGTGACTCAACATACTTCACAGTATGAGCAATGGTATATCCCCTATGGATCTACGTTTATATCCATTCTCTCACGTACCTGATTGTTTTTCGCCGTGAATGATGATTGTTTCTTGCCATTTTAAAAGAGTGCCGCAGGTCTGTTGATGGTGTAAAATAAAGTGGCCCTACTGATCGATTCTCTTCGGATCCGTGTTTGATGGATTTACTTTTCAGACGGCGACGTAGGTGTTCCCAACAGACTCTTCGGAGTGAGGACGTTATGAGAAAAACATGCTTTCTTGTGCTGACTGCCGTCTGCGCCTTCTACTTCCAAAACGTCTGTGCGCGTGATGTCAAATCTTTTCAGAAAGGTGAACAGCTGTTTGCAATTCACATCAAACCCTTACTGACAGCCAAGTGCCTGGCCTGCCATGGTCAAAATCCAAATGAAATTGAAGGTGGGCTAGACATGAGATCACGTGAGGGTCTGTTGAAGGGTGGTGATACATTCGAAAAGGATGTGCTAATTCCTAGCGATGGTCAGCATAGCTTGCTTTACATTACAACCACCCGCACCGAGGAAGGATTTGAGATGCCACCGAAAGAGGCAGATCGACTTTCCAAAGAACAACAGCAATGGATTCGCGATTGGATTGATACCGGTGCACCATGGCCAAATGATGAGCGAGTCCACGACATCCAGGCTGCGCTGGCTGATGGAGAACAAGTCGTTGTTTCGAAAGCCCTCTCTGCAGAATGGCAAAATAGAAGGTATGACCCAGAAAAACTCTGGGCTTATCGTCCCATCAAAAAACATTCCATCCCACCAAAAGTCCATCCCATTGATTGGTTCATCAATCAAAAAATCGAACAGTCCGGATTGTCAGCAGCTCCTCCTGCTGATGCACATGTATTTCTACGCAGAATACGTTTTGGTTTGACTGGTTTACCACCATCACCACATGAAGTGAAAAATTTTGCTGATGCCTTCTGTCAGGATCCTGAGCGGGCTGTCATAAACGTAGTTGACAGGTTATTAGCATCACCTCATTACGGTGAGCACTTCGGCTCACATTGGTTGGATGTGGCACGGTATGCAGACACCGCCGGATTTGCAAACGATTATCATCGTCCTAATGCTTGGCGATACCGGGATTATGTTGTTCGCTCTTTTAATAGAGATACACCGTATAACGACTTTGTCCGGCAGCAACTTGCTGGTGATGAGATTGATGAAAAAAAGAGTGAAAATCTCATAGCAACTGGTTTTCTGAGGATGGGGCCGTGGGAGCAAACAGGCATGAGTGTTTTCAAGGAAACCCGTGGCCAATGGCTTGATGACGTTACCGACTCCGTTGGTCAAACCTTTCTTGCACACTCAATGTCGTGCTGTAAGTGCCACGATCACAAATTCGATCCGGTACCAACACGTGATTATTACCGGATGATGGCTGTGTTTTCGACAACCCAATTTGCTGAACGCACTGCACCATTTCTCACAGAGGAAAACCAAAATGGCTTTGCAGCAAGTAATGCATGGGTGGAAGATAAGATCAGTCTTTATCAGATACAAAAAAAACAACTCCAGAAAAAAATTGAGCGTGATAAAAAGCAGGAGGTGGGTGATGCCAAAACTGGTAAGAACGGCCTTGATCCTGGTGATGAAGCCTCGTTAAGTCGACTGACAAAGAATATTACTCGTCATTCCATTGAAAAGGATCGCACCAAACCCTTCGCGTTGGCAACCTATACAGGAGCCACTATCCATCGGAAAAACGTGAGCGGTCGTCTCATAATCCCAGACGACCGTTGGGCAGAAGGGGAGATTGAAAAAGATGCCATTCACAGTGGAGGCGATGTCTATTCGCTTGCGGATCCTGTGACACCAGGTGCTCTGAGCGCAGCAGAATCCTTGGGATCTATGCGTCAACATGTGTTTGTTGGTGGCAAACAATCAAGACGCTTAGCTCTCGCGAACTGGATTGTTGATCCATCAAATCCTCTCACGGCACGTGTCATCGTAAACCGAGTTTGGTCTTGGCATTTCGGGAAAGGCATTGCCGCCAACCCCAATAATTTTGGTGGGACAGGCGGTCAGCCTACGCACCCAGAATTGCTCGATTTCCTCGCTCGCTGGTTTATGGACAATGATTGGTCCATCAAAAAACTTAACCGATTGATCGTGACATCAAAGGCTTATCGCCGAAGTAGTAATCATCCAAATCCAGACAATCTTGAGAATCTTCACACAGCTTCAAAACTCTATGCGCTTTTTCTTCCCCGACGTCTCACAGCTGAAGAATTGAGGGATGCCATGCTGGTTGTAAGTGGTGAGATCAACCTCGCTGTTGGAGGGATACCCTGTCGCCCAGACATTGACACTGAGATTGCGTTTCAGCCGCGGCAAATTATGGGCGGTACGGCCTCGGTCTACGAGCCCGACTCATCACCCTCACAACGCAACCGCCGAACACTATATGCTGAACGCATCCGTGGATTACGAGATCCCTTTTTAGAAACGTTCAATCAACCTGGTCCTGACAAATCGTGTGAGATACGAGAAACCTCAACGATTGCACCTCAGGCACTTACACTCATTAATTCCAAGGAGGTCTTTGAGCGTTCTATTGCATTTGCAATACGCCTTAAGAAAGAACATTTGCCAGATAGAAGAGCAATACTTGTACGAGCTTTTGCTCTGGCACTCTCACGGCAACCAACTGATCAGGAAATGAATACGTGTCTCACTCATTGGAAAAATGCTCTTCAAGAAGAAAGAGTCAAACAGTACCCCCCTGATGATTTTCCAAATCAAATTACACGAACGGTGATGGCAGAAAAAACCGGTCAGCCCTATACCTTCATTGAACATATGCCCGCCTATTCACACTACGAACCAGATATTCAGCCGGGTGCCATTGACGCGAATACTCGAAGCCTTGCGCATATTTGCCGGGTTCTCCTGAATACGAATGAGTTTGTGTATGTGGACTAATGTCATGACAAATCAAAACATTACACTCGTGAAGCCCAATCGTCGTGACGTCCTCTTCGGACTTGGAGCGGGTCTTGGATCTGTTGCACTGACATCACTCCTTCACGCTGAAGAAAACCATCCACACCACAACGCTCGAGCAAAGCGATGCATTTTTCTAATGATGGAGGGTGGGCCCTCCCACATCGATACGTTTGATCCAAAACCTGAACTCCAAAAGCAGCACCTGAAAGCCTTTAATCGCAACGGTGATATGGAAAGTGCGATGTCTTCTGGCAAACGCTACTTTGTCAAAAGTCCATTTCCATTTATCCGTGCTGGAACGTGTGGAGCAGATATTGCCCAGCCATGGGTTCACCTCAAGGACATGGTGGACGACATATGCTTCTATCGCGGCGGACAAGTTGAATCTGTGAATCACCCTACGGCCTGTTACCAACTGAATACTGGCAATCAGTTTGGTGGTGATCCAGCTATCGGATCCTGGGTAACGTATGGGCTTGGATCCTTAAATGACAATCTTCCGGGATTTGTTGTTCTACCTCGCACCAGCTATCCACAGGGTGGACCTGGAAACTGGTCGAATGGATTCCTGCCAGCTCGTTTTCAGGGAACACCGCTTCGGCCGGAAGGCAGTCCTATCCTCAATTTGAGCCCGCCACCCGGCATTTCGGATCAACGTCAACGTGCCGACTTAGATCTTCTTTTTGAACTCAATCAAAAGCATCTTGCGAACAGAGCACATCGTGATGACCTGTCCGCAAGAATGCAAAGCTATGAGCTGGCTTATGCGATGCAAAGTGAAGTGCCTGATGTCATCAATATTCATGGAGAGTCTCAGCAGATGTTGGACTCCTATGGTATTGGTGCTCCTCGTACTGATGCCTTCGGCCGGAAGTGTCTTCTTGCAAGACGACTGATTGAACAGGGAGTACGATTTGTTCAAGCGTATGCCGGTAATTGGGATAGCCATGATTACATTGAACAGGCACATGGGTCACTCATTCAAAGTGTTGATAAGCCAATTGCTGCACTCTTACGTGATTTGAAACAACGTGACATGCTCAAAGACACGCTAGTGGTGTGGTGTGGTGAGTTTGGTCGAACACCAGATAATGGACTGCGTGGGGGAGGGCAGTCCTACGGACGTGATCATAATGCCAAGGCCATGACTATATGGTTCGCTGGAGGTGGCACAAAAGCTGGACACACTATCGGCGCAACAGATGAATTAGGTGCTGAAGCGATTGAATGTGTTCACCACATCCGTGACGTACATGTGACGCTTCTTCATCTCCTCGGATTAGATGACAATAAACTGACGTATTATCATGCAGGTCGCCACAAACAATTATCACAATTTGGTGGAGAAGTGATTCATGACCTTCTTGCCTAGTGTATGATGCTGATCATCGCCTCATAGGTATTTGTCGACGTATCATCCAAGACTGGTCGTGCCAATGCATACGGTACTTTGCATTAAGGATTCTTCACCATGAAACACCTTATCTTTATTGGAATATCTGTCTGTATTTCACTCACGCTTGAGGCTCAAGCAAATCGACCCTATGTGGTCATTCATCATCAAGGTGACAGTGGTTGTCATACATTTCGAATTCCTGGCATTGCCAAAAGCAATGATGGCACCTTGTTGGCGGTGTACGACATGCGCTATCGAAGTCGCCGTGATCTTCAAGGACATATGGATATCGGGTTATCGCGTTCAACAGATCATGGACAGACCTGGGAAGCACCACGCCCCATAATGGATATGGGCGAATACGGTGGTCTTGCTCAGGATCAAAATGGCTGTTCAGATCCAAACATACTGATAGATAAAGCAACTGGCGAGATTTTCGTAAGCGCCGTATGGACACACGGAAAACCAGGAACACATCAGTGGAAAGACAGAGGTTCGGAGCCTGGAATTGACCCAACGACATCGTCTCAGTTCATGATCGTACGCTCACAAGATGACGGAAAAACCTGGTCACATCCTGAGAACTGGACAGGTCGCCTAAAAAATCCCAAGTGGTATCTATTTGCACCAGCTCCAGGGAACGGTATTACGCTTCGTGACGGCACGCTCGTCATGCCAACCCAGGGACGCGATGAAACCGGCATGCCATTTTCTAATCTGACGTGGAGTAAGGATCATGGGAAATCATGGACTGTTTCAAACCCTGCCCGGTCAGACACAACGGAATGTGCCGTCGCCGAACTTTCTAATGGCTCTCTCATGCTGAATATTCGAGATAATCGTAATCGTAAAGATAAGACAGAAACAAATGGACGAGCAGTCAGTGTAACGCATGACCTTGGTGAACACTGGATTGTCCATGACTCTGACCATGGAAGCCTGCCAGAACCGGTTTGCATGGCAAGTTTGATTTCTCACACCCTTAATGACGGCCGTTGTGTTCTGTTCTTTTCCAATCCCCACCACACATCCAAACGAAAAAAGATGACTATTCAGATGAGCTTGGACGATGGTACAACGTGGAGCAAGCGTATTCTGCTTGATGAAAATGGTGGTGCTTACAGTTCTCTTGTGATTGTTGATGATCAAACCCTTGGCATTCTTTACGAATCTTCACGGGCAGACCTTATCTTTCAGACTGTTCGTTTTGAAGAATTTGGACTCTAACGTTCGGCATGATATCAAGATGCTTCCTTCCAACTGATGAAAGGATATTTCCTATGTTGCGTAGCGTTTTGTCTACACTCATCATCACACTTACAACAGTTCTTGGATGTCAGGTAAAGGGTGATAGTTCACTTGAAGAAGCTGCCGCAGCTGGGAAAGTGGATATCGTCGAGCAGTGCATCTCCGATGGTGCAGACCTCAACACCAAAAATCCGTCTTCCGGAGCAACACCTCTTATTGCTGCGATTGTCTTTGGCCAAGATGAAACAGCCTCACTCCTTATCGATGCTGGCGCAGATATTGAGGCTCAAGATAAGCAAGGTTCGACAGCATTGGTGGCGGCTGCATTTTTCTGCCGGACACAAATCCTCAAACTCCTGATCCAAAAAGGTGCCAAGAAAGATGTTGAAAATAGTGACGGAGCAACACCGTTTGACACAGCGTCTGCTCCATTCAGTGAGGTGAAGCCTGCATATGAATTTTTCCAGAGCGTTCTCGGGCCATTTGGCCTCACACTTGATCTGAAGAGAATCGAAAACACTCGTCCGAAAATCGCAGCTATCCTCGAAGCAGGATAATGTATTTTTGTTACTGTCTGTCGTTTGCTTTTCTAAAGAACTACAGTAGTTCGCTTGCAAGATCCGCAAGTGCAGATCGCTCACCCTTTTCAAGGGTGACATGCGCGTAGAGTGATTGACCCATCATTCTATTGATAAGATAACTCATTCCGTTGGAAAGCCCATCAAGGTAGGGTTGGTCAATCTGAGCGATATCACCCGTGAGAACAACTTTTGTACCTTCACCAGCGCGTGTAATGATTGTCTTGACTTCGTGTGGCGTGAGATTTTGTGCCTCGTCAACAATGAAGAAAATACGTTGGAGACTTCGCCCACGTATATATGCCAGGGGAGAAACAAGCAGTTTTTCTGATTCACGCATATCATTAATGCGTTGAGCCGCCTGTGTGTTCTCGCCACATTGGTGTCGGATCACCGTGAGATTATCGTATAGAGGCTGCATATAGGGATCGAGTTTTTCTGAAATATCTCCAGGTAAGAATCCAAGGTCACGGTTCGATAGCGGAACAACGGGTCGTGCAAGCAAAATCTGCCGATACTGCTGTCTGCACTCTAACGCTGCTGCCAAAGCAAGAAGTGTTTTTCCCGTACCTGCCTTTCCCGCCAATGTGACAAGCCGAATATCTTCATTCAATAATGCCTTGAGCGCAAATGATTGTTCTGCATTCCGCGGTGCAATGTTATATGCAACCTGCTTTTCTATTCGAACAAATGCTCTGTCCTGTGGCCGGTATGTTGCCAACGCTGACTTACTGCCATTTCGAAGCACAAAGTTTTCATTTGCACGCGGTGATTGCACATCGGGTAAATCACTTGCTGGAACCCCACTCGACTCCGAGAAAAGACGGTCGATCATCGACGATGACATTCCTTCGACGGTGCGCTTTCCTTTGTACAAGGTATCAAAACTTTCGACCTTATCTGACTCATAGTCCTCGGAACGAAGACCTAGTGATTTTGCCTTCATTCGTAAATTGGTGTCTTTTGTGACAAGAACTATTTGTCGTGGCCCCAATTGCTTATGAAGGGTAAGCGTCGTTGACAGAATACGATGATCCGGCGTGTCTTGGAGAAACGCCGCACGAAGCCGGTTATCACACTCAGCACCGAGAACAACTCGTACATTGCCTAACGTTCCACCGAGTGGGCTGCCCTCATCAGAAAGAACATCACCTGTCAACGCATCAAGTTGACGAAGAAACTCACGGGCTTGAAAGTGAATGTTTTCATTACCACGCTTGAACTGATCCAGTTCCTCAAGCACCGTAATAGGAATTGCAATATCATGCTCTTCAAAATTTTTTAGGCAGTCAGAATCATGCAGGATTACATTCGTGTCGAGAACGAAAAGCTTTGTGTCATCCGTCATAGAGACTCCAGAACTTCTTTCATGAATGCCAATGTTGGCAACTTTCTCAAGCCACTCTTGGAAATCCTACAGGCGTCTGGTTTGGGAGCGGATGCCATTTTTCCCGTGAACCATCACAATTTTTCGTTTTTTATTACGAAAATAAATCAGACTCCCTCGAGAATACTGCTTCTGAGGATCCGGTGTGATGCTTCACCAACTGACATACGGAACATAGAGCCAATGCAGTACATCTGGCTACGGCTTGGCAAGTCGATGTCTCAATTGTTCCGCGAGTGATTCAACAATATCCGCATGATTCTCCGCTATATTTTCAACCTCACCTTTGGATGAGTGATCGTAGAGTTCATGGTATCCATTTCCATGATCGATAAGCCGATAGCGATCGGTCCTAATAGTTTTTCTATTTTTTGAATAGGAGATTGCCGCATGACCCGTTCCACTCGGAGACTCCAAGAGTGGTCGAAGTGATCTCCCGTGAATGTATTCTGGCACGGGTGTTTTAGTGAGTTCGCAGAGCGTAGGAAAAATATCGAGTGTCTCAACCACGGCATCAGTACCCATGCCTGACTTATCCATTCCTTGATACGAGATAATGAGTGGTGAACGAAGCGATTCTTCGAAGAGTGTGTGCTTTCCCCACACAGCATGCTCACCCAAATGCCAGCCATGATCGCCCCAAAGAATAATAATAGTATTTTCGAAAGCATTGCTTGCATGGAGTGTGTTCATCAGACGACCAACAGAAGCATCTGCGTAGCTCACACATGCCGCATAATGTTTTCTGACTTCCTCAGCAAAGCTTGGATCCGTGATCGGATTCCGATTCCAGCGGTTATATTTCATAAACTCTCCGGAGCCATGCCACGTCGTTTTCCATTCCGGTTTTTGAGGATGGCTTATCTGCGGAAGTGTGACATCAACATATGGCTTGAAATATTTGGCTGGTGCTCCAAATGGAAGATGTGGTCGCAGGATACCAACGGCAAGGAAAAATGGCTGTCCTTCACCTAACAACATTTTGAGTTGACGCACGCCTTCATCTACCGATATGCCGTCCGGATACATCGCATCTGGACCGTCCTTTGATTGAAAGACATCCATGTCTTTCGCGTTATGTCGTATCTCACCATTGGCCAGACCATGCATCCAACCCCTTGGATGTTGCCAACGACCAACAGGCAAGATATGGCGGTCCCACGAGTCTGGCATTTCTGGTTCATTGATATTGTTCCAATCAGCACCTCCAAGACCGCCAGGATGATGTGATACTTTGCCAACGGATACTGTTGTATAGCCATGCTGTCGAAACCAAGCAGGCATGGATGCAGGTATCCCCTCTGCATGGTTTTGAAGTTGCGTCGCCCGATGAAAAAGTGCGTTATTCCCTCCACCACCATATCTCCCGGTCAGTAAGGTGTAACGCGATGCACCGCATGTAGGAGCCTGGACATAATGCCTGTGAAAGATCCTCCCGCGTTCAGCAAGTGCATCAATATGCGGGGACCGTACATACTCCACACCAAAACAGTTGAGTTCAGGCCGCAGATCATCAACACATATGAGCAGGATGTTCTGGGGAGAACCATTGGCCATGCTGTATGTAATAACACTGAAATACAAAAATAGAACAACTCGTATATGATGCGTCATATATCACATCCTCAGGTTTTGAGTCAGAACAGTCAGTCACCAATAATAGACATCAATTTGACTGAAACGGTGTACTTGAAACAATGAGTTGAAGGAGGTCGTGAAGGCCGCCATCCGTCTGATCAAGCTTTTTAAGAATCGTATCAACTGCTGGTCGATCACGTATTTCGAGAGTACGACCTAAAGCATACGCCATAAGTTTCTCTGTTAGGCAGCGGGCAAACTGTTGCTGTTGCCTTCTTATACACTTTTTGAATTCATGAATGCTTTCAAACTTTTGCCCATTTGGTAGTTGTCCCGCTGGATCGATAGGGACATCTTTTTCGTAGGCCTCCCTCCAGCCTCCAATGGCATCATACTGCTCGAGAGCAAAACCAAGTGGATCGATCTTGCGATGACACTCGGCGCACGTTGCAACTGCTCTATGCTTCAGAAGCTGGTCCCGAATGCTAGTCGCACCACGAATATCTGGCTCAATAACCGGAACGTCTGGTGGTGGAGGTGGTGGTGTATAACCAAGAATTTTTTCCAGTACATACACGCCTCGAACAACTGGTGATGTATCCACTCCATTGGCAGAGGCAGTCAAAAAGGCTCCTTGGCCGAGCAATCCTCCTCGACGATCATCTGGAAGAGCAACACGCCTCAGCTCATTACCTTGAATCCCTTCAATCCCATAGTGCATGCCAAGTTCACGATTGAGAAACGTGTAGTTTGCTTCAAGAAATTCTCTAGGAGGCAGATTATTATCAACTACATGTCTGAAAAAGGTTTCGGTTTCACCACGCATTGCCACTTCTAAATTATCACGGTAATACTCTAGAAATTCTTCAGATGGTGGCATCTCACCAATATTTTTGAGATCTAACCACTGGCTCACAAAATGATTAATAAATCGATCTGACTTTTTATCTGCGAGCATGCGTGACACTTGCGATCGGAGATTTGACTTGAGGGTTCCTTTTTTTGCTAGCTCAAGAAGTTCGTCATCAGGCATAGATGACCAGAGAAAATAGGAGAGTCTTGAAGCCAAGGCCGTATCATCCAGTGCACCTTTGCCAAGATTGATAAATAAAAATCCTGGTGAACAAAGAATAGCCTCACAGCCAAGTTGCAAGGCATCGAAGGCACCCATTCCTTCTCGCTGCTTTTGTGTGACAAGATATTGAATTGGTTCCAGTTCACCCTCAAGCGGATCACGCCGAAAGGCTTTCTGTGCAAATACCTTGAGTCGGGATTTAATTGTCTCTGCATTTAAATCATTTCGACTCAAGTACCCATACACCACACGATGACCATCGGGCGGCCATGTCTTCATGTGTGGACCTTCCAGATTGATTTCCCACACCCTGAGCCGGGGTCCTTCGTATGCCTGAAGCAATGAATGCGACCGCTCCAGTGCATTCTCTATCTCGATAAATGGCTTTAATTCTTTTCTGTGAGACGCTTTCGTTCTGAGCATCCTGACTAACCGCTTTGCTGCCATAGGGCCATTCCGAAAACGAATCTCTGGCTCATACCCAGCTTCAATAAAGACTGTCCATTCAAACCAACGCGGTTGCTCATTGGTCAGTTCAATACATGCAAGCGGAGTCATATCTGAAACGTTGCCGCTACTCTCAACACTTCCTCGTCGATCAACAGCTGCCACTTCCATCACAATGGGATCACCATTTCGGAAATCATCAAGGGCTGCTTCATAGTCATGCAACCGACCGACAGCTGCGGCTTTCACTCGAATGGTATAGTGCCCACTGGCAGGTACACCACCTGCACGAACCAGTGGAAGAAATCCAATATGACCTCCTCGATAATGCCTGCCATAGAGATCTGTGTATGGCGTTGATGGCACAAAACGAAAGCGGTCCGTTTGAAACAGTTTTGGGAGATCATTCAGGCTTTTATCTTGAAAATAGAACGGTGATGTTTGTGAATATGTTTTTGATTCTGGCTGTTTTTCAAAGTGCGTAGATCGCCGAATCGCTTCCTCAGCAGCAGTGAAGTAATGATCCATCAATAACCCTGACGTCACCAAATCTGATCCGTTGTTATCAAAACCACTGACGTCTATATCTTCTGGAAAGTCTGCTGATGGATTCCAAACATGGACATTGATTCCCAGCAGGTCGCCAATTGTGTGTCGATATTCCCATGCATTGATGCGACGAAGCACACTATGTCCACCGGAATCCTCAAGCTGGTGGTGAGCACGACTCAGTTTTTCAGTAAGTTGATTAATAGCTTCCAAACGTTCCCCCTCCAGCGGCTGGGGTGCGTTTTCTGGCGGCATGCTCTCAAGATTTAATTGATCAATGATTTCCTGATACCGCTCAAGACTGTCAAATGACTCAATTTGTTCAGGAAGGGTATCAAAACGACGATCAGATTTTTGTTTAGTACTGCCGTGACATTCAATACAGTACTTTCCAATAAATGACTGGATGTGGCTCTCTGCCTTGGCAGATTGCGACAGCAAGACAGATCCCACCCATAGAAGAGCGACCACGTTCTTCACGATCGCCCCTCACCCAAACGCATAGGAGAAAATGTTCCCGTACTTCGTCCAAAGTGATCAGCATCAACCCCAAACCAATGCAACACTGAGAGCCATAGATTTGAAAGAGGTATCCGTTCATGTTGGGCACTGGGACAGACAATATGCCCTTGGTGTTCACATCCACCACCAGCAAGGAGTACTGGAAGATTTCGATTACTGTGAACCGAACCATCACTCATACCACTGCCGAATACAATCAGTGTGCTGTCAAAAATCTGTGCCTCTTTCAATTGAGATATAAAGTCACTGAGTTTGGTTACAAGAAAGGCATCGATGATTTGAAGTTGACCAATCCGATCCTCTGACTTGCCGTGATGAGATAGGCCGTGATAACTACCAAGATTCAACTCTGATGTGCGGAAGCCTAATCCGGTCTCTAGCGTTGTAACACGTGTCGAATCTGTCTGGAGAGCTAACGCCATCAAATCATAGAGAAGGGCTAACTCATCAATATGTTGTCGCTCCTCGTCAAGAACTTCATCAATTGGTGATGCTGGCTTCGGTCGATCAAGCCAAGCTTTTGACATCTGCAAACGTCGTTCAACGTCACGAACTGATGTCAGGTATTGTTCTAACTTATGGTGATCTGCTGCACTCAGGGTTCGATCTAGGGCATGAGCTGAATCACTTAATGCATCGAGCACGCTGCCACGGTGTGACAGCCTCACATGCTCACTCTCGATAGAGCCTTTGGGCAAATCGACAAAGAGCCCTCGAAACAATGTCGAAGGGTTGTTGATTGGTGGCACATGGACACCGGCTCGCGTCCAACACATATCAGTGCCTTTTTCAATCCCGGTATTGATAGAAGAAAAACGTGTTTCACTACCGACATGTTCTGCTGCGAGTTGATCAAGTGAAATATTTTTTTCTGGGAAACCGGAAGCTTCTTCTTTTTTGATACTGGTCAGAAAACCTTGTACCGCTTTATGTCCGCCATTCAGTCCGTGATCGAGGTGTGAAAATACTGTTATATCATCCCGATGCATCTCAAGTGGCTTGAGTGTCGACGTGGGCACATAGTCCTTCCCGGCAATATCCGGAAAGAAATGACCGGGATAAAAACCCAGATGGTTGCCGACGCAAACCAAACGCTTGGGCTGAGATGTGATGGCCTTGCCTTCGCTTCCAAAACTTTCTAGGCCTGGCAGTGCTAGCGCACTCCCTGTCCCTTGTAGGAAACGTCGACGATTCAGTGTGAAATAATTGTTCATGGGATACGTTATCCTCTCAAATGCAATGCAATGAAATCACCACTATTTCACTACGAGACATAACAAAAACCATATCCATAATATAAAGATAGCTTCTCGCTAAAACGGCGGCAAATCATGCTAAATAGAGGGAGTGATCCGTGAATCTCATATGTTTTCTTTCTCATCTTCTTATGTCCACGAATATGGTCAACGCGTGGTTAAGAGATGTGTGTTTGTCAGAAAAAATAGTATCTTGATGACTCACAGTACCATCCCAACACAGCCTCTTTACAAATCCACAAAAGAACAATCCACCTGCCACCCAATCTCCTTTACAATACGTTTCTTAGTTGTTCTCGTATTTTCCATCTTTTGTTACTTAGTGAAAGAAATAAAGGAAAAACACATGAAGAAACCGATCCGATCGTTTCAGCTGTTTTTCATTCTTTCAATCACAGGACTCAGTGTTCTTCAATGGATTCCGCTCGTTCTTTCTACGAGCGTCAGAGCTGCTCCAGTCAGTCAGGGAAAAGAGGATGGTGTTTTCACAAAGCAGCGTGAGGTTGGTCATCCTATATTTGTGAGCCCTCACTCGAGACCCATTGCTCTGTGCCGTGACCATGTTTTCGTTACGAACACGGCTGCAGACACCGTTGACATTATTGACATCACCACATGCATGGTCATTGATCGGATTGCAGTTGGCGTCGACCCAGTCAGCTTGGCTATCCGCCCTGATGGACTTGAAGTCTGGGTGTCCAATCATGTTTCCGACTCAGTCAGTGTGATTGACAATGATCCCGATAGCCCATCCTATCTCAATATCATTGCTACTGTTCAGGAGTTTAATCCTGATCGAGCAACCACTTTTGATGAACCTGTTGGGATTGCATTTGCTAGCAATGAAAAAGCATATGTCGCACTCTCATCAGAGAATCAAATTGCTGTTATTGATGTCAAAACGCGTCGCATCACAAAGAAACTCACCATTCCTGCCCAGGATCCTCGAGCTATAACAGTGAGCAATGGCCACCTGTATGTCGTGCCCTTCGAGTCAAATAACAAAACACAGCTTTCAGGCGGCAGGAAAGAGTCGATCGATGACAATCTCATCACATTTGATGCGTGGGAACATTCCATCACCCACAACAATGTGCTTTCCATCGGCCACGTCGTTGACATCATCAAACACCCGAAAGTTCCAGACCGCGATCTGTTCGTATTCGATACCACAACCGATAAGCTTGTAGAGACTGTTGAATCGCTCGGTACGTTACTCTATGGAGTGACTGTTGATTCAGCGGGCACTGTGTTCATTACTCAAACCGATGCACAAAACCATCTGAACGGTCGTGCAGGTACACAGCAGCATTCGTTGAAAGAACTTGACAATCGGGCATTCCTTAATCAAATAACCCGCGTCCGTTTTAATGCACACGGATCAGTTGATACGATTCACCGCATTGATCTGGAGCCACTTCCACCCATTCACCCTGATCCAGACGCTGCTGTTGCAACACCATTTGCAGTACAAGTCAGTGACGATGGCACAACACTTGTCATCTCATCTGCTGGATCTGATAAAATTCTTACGATCAATGCGAAGAGTGGCGAAGTATTGGGCTCTGTGGATGTCGATGCGGTGCCACGTGGAATTGTTCTTGATCATCACCACGGAACACTACAGTCAGCCTGGGTTTTCAATGCTGTCGCCAACTCAGTCAGCCTGATTGACCTGACTGATTCGCGGACACCACATGTGCAAACAACGATAGCTCTTGCGGATCCGACCCCACCAGCAATCAAACGCGGTCGAATCGCCTTTGAAACGGCATCGAGTTCATCCACTGGGACATTTTCGTGTGCGAGCTGTCATCCTGATGGGCATACTGACCAGCTCCTGTGGGTTTTAAAAACACCCATTGTCACAGGTGGAAATCAGATTATGCCACGCTCGACCATGCCAGTTCGTGGTCTTCGAGATACAGAACCCTATCACTGGGATGGCATTCCAGGTGATCCCTATGGTGGAAATAATAGTGCAAATGTTCATGGCAGTGATGAACCAAATACTGACTTACTCAATCCTCTGAGTCGAATCCGTCACCTCATTGATGGTGGGCTCGCTTCAACAATGATTTTTGTCGATGACAAACAACGAAATGATGAAGGAAAAATCGGACGTTTATCTTCTGAACAAAGAGATGATATGGCGCGATTTCTACTCAGCATTCCATTTCCTCCATCACAACGTCGACCGTACACAAGCGTTGTCACTGAGCGAGCAAGAAAAGGTTTTGAATTATTTCATATTCTTGGTGATGACGATCCATCAAAGAAAAAAGCTAATATCTGTGGGAACTGCCATCGCATGCCCCACCTTGTGAGCACGAATACTCCCGGCACCGGTATGGATGCACCCACATGGCGTGGCGCGTATGACCGGTTTCTAATTCTGCCCCAAGGACGGCTGAATATTATTGATTTTCCTTTTTACAGTCGTGTTGCTGACAAAGGTCAATCTGAAGAAAAAATCTGGCGTTTTTCCTGGGGCGGTCGAGAACGATTTAATCCTGTTTGGGATATGGTGCTTGAGATGAGTACTGGCTTTTCAGGAGCCTTTGGAAGACAACTGACTCTTAGCAAAGAATCATCCAACAGCGATGCACAGGCTGATCTCCTAGGCGCTCTCGAGCGTGCGTCAGAACAAGGTGCTATTGTCTTGGAAGCAGATGGTGTGCTGATCAAGGATACTCTTCCACAACGAATCCATCTTCAGTTGGATGCTGATAACGTCTACCGAAATGCCTCTGGGATATTGTCAATAAAGCACGATGAGCTCCTAGAGCGAGTGCGGGAAGGTGAACTCATTATGACTCTGACAGCACGGCACGGAAAAAACTGTAATGTTGATTCTCCTCAGCCAGCCATCTGGACCGTTGGCTCTATTGAAAAACAACGTGGGCCGCAGTCTTTTCCCGTTCTTCACCCCAATAACAAAACAATGGAGATCAGTGGTCGTCACATCAAGAAAAATGCTCAGGTATATCTCGACGGCTCACGCGCGGAAAGTATTCTTTCACTTCGGAAGAATGAGCTGATTTCCATACAACTGGCAGACCTTCCAGATGGAGGCATGCATTTATTACAGCTACAAAATCCAGATGGGCAGTTCAGTAATGACTTTATTGTTCATGTAAAAGATACTGCACCCGCACAGACGCTCGCCTCAATACTTCAGCAAAACAACTGGTCGTCACTTTTAGGGACTTGGGTAGATAAAGACTCAGGCGGCAAAGGGCTTCGATTCACATTTCGGTGGCAAATCAAAGAACGAGTGATTGAGCAGAGGTCTGAATCCAGAACAAGAACAACGGTCTCCCTGATAAGCGTGAATGCTGCTGATGGAGATATTCTCCATGTTGGTGCTGATAGCACGGGCTCATCTCATCGAGGAACATGGGAGTTTAATAAGGATGGTAAAGCAATTCTCCGCCTTGGGTTCACTGAAGGTGATGGAACGCAGGGGGGTATCTTAATTCGTTACACGCTTATTGATAAAGATACACTGGACATGGTCATCGGGCTGCCTGAACCAGTCCACGTGCGAATGATTCGTGCTTCAGAGTCATCTTCATAGAATCGTACCTATTCGAGCATTGCGAATCGTTTGCTTTTCCTCTTCTTTTTGTCTCTTGAGAATCTTATATGTTCAAGAATCAACTGTATATCATGTCGTGGTTTGTTCTGGTTGGATTATCACTTCCACTGGACACAAGTCGTGCTCAGGAACATCCAAACATTGTGGTTATTCTCACCGATGACCAAGGATGGGGCGACCTGAGCCTTCATGGTAATACTGCTATTGAGACACCAAATATTGATCGCCTCGCTCGCAGCGGCGCACAGTTCGATCGCTTTTACGTAAGTCCTGTCTGCTCACCAACACGCGCTGAATTTCTTACAGGCCGGCATCATGTT
The DNA here is from genome assembly GCA_902629495.1 of Planctomycetaceae bacterium. The sequence goes on along the minus strand of CACORA010000005.1, from coordinate 58,262 downwards.
CGCTGTGGGGTGTATTCCACATCAGAGGGTGGGGAGCGAGTGAATGCTGATGAAACGATGATCAGTGAGCTTTTTCAAAATGCTGGTTACAAAACAGCTGCTTTTGGAAAATGGCATAGCGGCATGCAGTATCCTTACCATCCGAATGCTCGTGGCTTTGAGGAATTCTATGGTTTTTGTTCGGGTCACTGGGGCAACTACTTCAGTCCAATGCTTGAACACAATGGTCAACTTGTGACTGGCAACGGATTTATTGTCGATGACCTTACGGATCGTGCTCTTTCATATATTGAACAGCATCAGCACGAACCATTTTTCATTTATCTTCCATACAACACACCACATTCACCCATGCAGGTTCCCAATACATGGTGGGAAAAATTTAAAGACAAGCAACTGACTCAAGATCATCCCAAGAAGCAATCTGAAAAAATCAATCACACCAGAGCAGCACTTGCTATGTGTGAAAATATTGACTGGAATGTCGGTCGTCTTCTCGCCAAAATTGATGAACTCAAGCTGGCTGATAACACCATTGTAGTCTACTTTTGTGATAACGGGCCCAATGGCGCTCGGTGGAATGGTGGAATGCGAGGACGGAAGGGATCAACGGATGAAGGTGGTGTTCGATCGCCATTATTTATTCGTTGGTCATCTAAGATAGAGGCAGGTACGAAGATTCCTGAGATCTGTTCTGTCATGGACTTAATGCCAACACTCACTGAATTGGCAGGAGTCCAGGTCGTTGGAACCAATCCGCTTGATGGCGTGAGTGTTGCACCTCTTCTCTCAGGTGCCTCACGCACAATCGATCGTACTCTTGTGCATCATTGGAAGAATAAAATATCTGTAAGAACACAACGGTTTCGCCTTGATCATAATGGACAGCTCTACGACATATATTCAGATCCTGGACAGAACGTCGCGATCAACAAAGAACAGCCTGATGTTGAAAAAAAACTCAAGAAGATAGCTGAGACCTTTCGCAAGGATTTACTCGTTGATTACGGAAAAGAATTTGATCATCGCCCTTTCACAATTGGTCATCCTGATACGGATCTCACACAGATCCCCGCTCGTGATGGAGTCGCTCATGGGCATATTGAACGGTCCAATCGTTTTCCAAATAACTCTTTTTTTACAAACTGGACACACATCGAAGATGCTATCACGTGGGAATGCAATGTTGGGATGACAGGCACGTATCAGGTCGATATTTTCTACACCTGCCCGAAGAAAGATATTGGCTCTACCATAACACTCAGTTTTGGAGACTCTGCTTTAATCGGAAAAATCAGCGAACCGCATGATCCACCCCTCTCCGGTATGGAACACGATCGCTTTGAACGCACAGAATCATATGTAAAAAACTTTCGTCGGATGACACTTGGTACGATCCGACTCAAAAAGGGTCGGGGCAAATTGAAACTCCAAGCAAGTAATATCCCAGGAGCACAGGTCATGGATTTCCGTCTTCTATTGCTTAAGAGAATTGAGCAATGATTTTATAATCCCTGTGCTCCATGTGACGGCGGGCGGACGTCAGTCCATGTCTGAGCAATACTACTCATCTGGAAACAAAGTGTTCCTCCTGCTGCAATCTCCAACCAGTAGAGAAATGGACGGTCGAGGGATTTTCCATTGAAAGTACAGTTTGCAACATATGGATGATGCTGTTGATGAATCTGCTAACTGCCTAAACACTTTCCACGTATTGATTTTGTAGGCGCATACGCTGAACGCACGTCTTTTTGCGTGTTTTTCTCTCATCACCTTCTAGAATACAGTGTGATAGGTTCTAACTAAGTACCAGACTTTTTTATTTATTTCTTCGCCTTTTTTCCTTTGAGGTGTTTTGTGCTCCGTGTCTTTTCCCGACAACTGTTCTTGCTAGCCATGCTCTTTGTTTTTCTCACCTCCACGTTTGGAGATGCAGCTGAAATCAAAAGTGTAGAAGGTGATGGCATTGAAGTCCTCTCGACAATTACCCCAACGCAACAACAACAGGAGAATCAGGAACGGCCCTCATTCCATCAACCTGTTGACGTTGAAGGAAAACCACAACCAACAACGCTACCGCTTTCACTTGATTCTGGTGAAACACTTGTATTTGTTGGGAATGGACTGGCAGAACGAATGGAACACTACAACTATTTTGAAACACTTCTGTACAGAGCATTCCCCACGCAGTCGATTACGTTTCGAAATCTGGGTTTTCCTGGACACACTGCTGGCTTTCGTCCCGATTCAGGAAATGATCATCCGTGGGCGTTTCCAAATGCTGAAAAATACCATCCGGAGATCAATGGACATTTTGGCGAAGGCCATTACCCACAGCCTGATGAATGGCTTCGCATTGTAGAAGCCTCAACTATTGTTGCTTTTTTTGGTTTTAATGAGTCGTTTGCAGGCTCGGATGGTATTCAGAATTTTAAAGACGAACTGGATGCATTTGTTCATCACACTCTATCACGAAGCTATCGAAAAGATGGCTCCCGTGCACCACGTCTTGTCCTTGCTTCTCCCATCGCCATGGAGCATCGTGATGACTTTGCGCTCCCAGATGCGACTGCACGAAATCAGATGCTTGCTGCCTATTCGAAGGCCATGGCAGATGTTGCAAGGACAAACAACATAGCTTTTGTTGATTTATTCACGCCAACGCAACGTTGGTTTGCAGAAAGTCCGACACCTCTCACGATCAACGGCGTCCATCTCTCGCAGAATGGGTATAAACGATTAGCTTCTCTACTTATGGCAGAGCTTTTTGCAAAGCCCTCTGGAAACGATCAAGACAACTCGGTACTCCATCGAGCTATCGCCGACAAGGCATGGTTTTGGCGGAACGATTATCGCATGCTTAACGGCGTGCATGCATACGGTCGTCGATGGGCACCATATGGAAATTTCAACTATCCCGAAGAAATAGAAAAAATTCGTCAGATGACGGTCTTACGGGACCAAAACATTTGGCGCATTGCCAAGAGACAGACGACCTCCTTATCTGTCGATGACTCACAGAGCCGTTCGTTGTCGCCTGTTGAGACAAACTACGTTGAAAGTGAAAAAAATGGGAGCACAACATATATCACTCAAGAAGCTGAGTTGATGCCGATGTTTACGCTGCCTGATGGCTACGCTGTCTCACTATTTGCATCGGAACAGCAGTTTCCCAACCTTGGAAACCCATGTCAGATGCGATTTGATAATCAGGGACGACTCTGGGTATCAACGTTGCCAAGCTATCCCCACTACAAGCCGGGGGATGACCGACCAAACGACAAGATCCTCATTTATGAAGATACCAATGGAGATGGTCGAGCCGACAAAGAAATAGTTTTCGCAGACGGCCTCCATATGCCCATCGGCTTTGAGTTGACACCTGAGGGTGTGTATCTCTCGCAGGAGCCATTTCTGATGCTGCTCAAAGATACCGATGGAGATTCACGAGCTGACACAACTGAGTATCTTCTGGATGGTTTTGACTCTCATGATACGCATCATGCAATCTCAGCCTTTGATAGTGATCATGGAGGGGGAATCTATATGTGTGAAGGTCGCTTTCTTCACTCTCAGGTAGAAACTCCTTGGGGTCCAGAGCGAATGACTGATGGTGGGGTCTGGCGTTTCGATCCTCACTCTTGGAAAGTTGAGCGGGTCATGCAAACAGATGTCAGTAATCCATGGGGTGTTGCACATGATGCTTTTGGTCAGACATTTGTAAATGATGCCTCTTCAGGATCCCATTTTTGGATGCTTGGGTATTCCATCAAAATGCCACATGCTGCGGAAATAGAAAAAGTCTCAAAATTTAATTACGAACATCATATTCGACCCACATCTGGATCAGAATTCATTTCCTCACGACACTTCCCGGATGAAGTACAGGGTGATTATCTCTACGCCAACACCATTGGATTTTTAGGTATCAAAGATTTCTCTGTGGTTGAGGATGGCAGTGAAATCAAGGGTCAGTTTCGTCAGAATCTCATTCAGTCTTCAGATGGTAATTTTCGTCCATGCGATTTAGAGATTGCTCCTGATGGAAGTCTTTACTTTCTTGACTGGCACAACACCTTGATTGGGCACATGCAACATAGTGCTCGCGATCCTCTTCGAAATTCTGTCTACGGTCGTATCTATCGCATTACGTACCCTTCACGACCTCTTGTCACACCACCAAAAGTTGCTGGGGCTTCTCTTGATATCTTATTTGAAAATCTAAAACTGCCCGAAATGAATGCTCGGAAGCGTTCTCAACGCGAACTCCGTGGACGCGATGCCTCGGCTGTCATTTCAAAAGCAGAGGCCTTTGCAAGTGCACATCCGTCCGATGTACAAGTTCAACTTGAATCACTCTGGGCAACGTGGGGCCACCAGCAGCCTTCTCTCACACTTCTTGATCGCTGTATGAAAGCTTCAGATCATCGCGTTCGAGCTGCTGCAGTTCGAGTAGTAAGGCACTGTCTGCACCTCATCAAACATCCTGAACATTATCTTGTTGAAGCAGCACAAGACCCTCATCCACGAGTCAGGCTTGAGGCACTCTCGGCCGCTTCATGGCTTGGCGGAAAGCGCGGTGCAGAAATAGCACTCACCGTCGCATCTCAGCCTACTGATCGATGGATTCGCAATGCCCTCAACAGCGCCATGCTCACATTAGGTGATCAGGCTGAACAGTTAGTAAATACAAATGCTTTTGACAGTAATAAAATTATTGATGATGTTGAAAAACTCTTTGCACGAACACTGCCAGGTGCGGCGAAGCCAAAAAATGTTCGTACAAAATCAAAAAAATTCTCTGACAAGGAATTTCGACGAGTCTATGAGCTCGGTCAGATGGTTTTTTACAAGGAAGGATCCTGTATGACCTGCCATCGTGACCATGGCAAGGGTGTTACCGGTATCTACCCTCCACTTGTAGGAAGTGAGTGGGTCACCGGTGAAAAAGACAGGCTCATAAAACTTACATTACATGGCATATGGGGACCCATTCGCGTCGCTGGCAAACAATATGAACCGGCCCGTGGTGTCCCGCCAATGACGGCCATTGGTATGATGTTTACTGATAGTGAGATTGCTGCTGTTCTCACCTACGTGCGTAATAGTTGGGGAAACGATGCAGCTACTATTCGTGAGTCTGACGTCGCTAAAATTCGATCAGAGACTCGCTCACGTAGAAAGTTCTATAACCCAGAAGAACTTATTGCGGAACATCCATTCCCCGAGGGAAGTCGTCCAGCACTTGTTGAGGATAAGCCAGTCAATCCTCAACTGCCATCAATGCTGAACAAGGAGCCACTGAAACAACTCGTTGCCGATGCATCCACCCGTGGTAATGCCGTTCGAGGAGCCAAACTGTTTTTCAACGAAAAAGTCGCCTGTGCGACCTGTCATGCTGTGTCTTATGGCTATCAGCTTGGACCACATCTGACAGAAAAAGATGATGCATCGACCAGAGAGCATCTTATCGAATCTATTCTTCGGCCATCTGAAAAAATTAAGAAGGGATTTCAGTCTGTCAATGTCATTACAGCTGAAGGACAATTACTCTCTGGATTCCTTGTCTCCCAAGATGATACTCAGATTGTACTCAGTCTTCCTGCTGACCAAGGGCAAAAACGCCTCATACCGATGGACGATATCGATGATATTATCGAGCAACCCATTTCAACTATGCCAGTTGGTCTTGTCGCGCAGTTGAAAGATCGCAACGCCTTTCTTGACCTTGCAAAGTTTGTATTTGCAGTAAGCGACGGCGGAAAATCTGAAATGAAAAAACTCAAGAAAGCTGCTGGCATCTCTGACTGATAGTTCTGCGGTGTATACATGAAAAAAAAATTTCAAGCCATTGTTCTTGTATCAGTCTTTATTGGGTCATGGTTTCCCATCATCAGATACACGGATGCCGCGCCTTCTGGGAAACCTACCCATCCCAATGTTCTGATGATCTGTATCGATGATCTCAATGACTGGACTGGCTTTCTTGGAGGTCATCCGGATGTTCAGACGCCTCATATGGATGCACTTGCCAGACGTGGAAGAAGCTTCATCAATGCACACTGTGCTGTACCAGTGTGTTCAGCCTCACGCATCAGTGTCCTATCAGGATTGGCAGCGACTACCCATGGCAGTTATGAGCTTGGACCAAGTTATGCCGAACTCCCCACACTCACAGATAGCCCAACAATCCATAACTATTTTAAGACGCATGGATATCACACAATCTCTGGTGGAAAAGTACTCCATCATGGTTTTCGCGGACGTCTTTCGAGCGACATTGATACCTCTTTGGGGCGACAACGAAGTCCCAGGCCTAAAAAACCGATGAATCGTCCTGCTAGTTGGAGTGGGAGTTGGGATTGGGGTGCGTATCCTGAAACCGACGATGAGATGGCCGACTATGCGCTTGCATGCAATGCGGCCGAACTCATACAAAACAACTTTGGTCAGCCGTTCTTCATGTCCATTGGCTTTTTTCGACCACATGTCCCTCTCTTCGTACCCCCACACTGGTTCACGCTCTATGAACACACGTCTCTTGCATTGCCGAATAATCCCCTTTCAGATTTAGATGATCTCCCGAAAAATTTTCTAGATATCAATACCTATGCTGCTGCTCCGACACATAAAAGTGTCCTCCAATTTGGAAAGCAACGAGATCTCACACAAGCCTATTTAGCATCCATTAGTTTTGTGGACCACTGCGTTGGCACTGTTCTTGATGCACTCGACTCAAGCATGCATGCAAATAACACTATTGTTGTTCTGTGGAGTGATCACGGATTTCATCTCGGTGAAAAACAGCACTGGGCCAAACGCACACTGTGGGAAGAATCCACGCGTGTTCCTTTACTTATTGCCGGACCCAACATCCATCCTGCGGAAACGTGTCGTGAAGCGGTCAGCCTGATTGACCTCTATCCAACATTGATAGAGCTCTGTGGTCTTCCGGAATCCAAACAGCTTGAGGGGACGTCTCTTTGTGCACAAATCAATAATCCAACCACGAAAAGAATACGACCTGCCATCACGTCATCATACTTTGGAAATCATTCCATCCGTAATCGGGACTGGCGACTGATTATTTATAAAGATGGTGCCAAAGAACTCTACAACCACCGAACGGATGCCGATGAGTTTCACAATCTTGTCGATGATCCTCGCCATAAAAAAGTACTTGATGAATTATGTCAATGGTTACCGACAAAGGCAACACGCGAATTCAAAAAACAATCTGAAAGAACTGTAAAAAAATAATTCATTTCATTCGGAAAATAGCAACTAATCCTATTTCGTTTCGTTGACGAACAACGCATCAAATAGCAGAGTTTCCATATTGAGGACGAGGCATGCAAATCACTAGCCATAGCGCATCTTTGTGTCGCGTGATGCATTTTATATTTTCGTTAATTGCTGCTGTGGTCACAAGTAATATCACAATTGCAAGTGACACTGATAGTCTCCCACATATTGTCTTCATCCTTGTGGATGACATGGGATATGGCGATCCACGTCCATTTAATCAATCTTCGAAAATTCGCATGCCGAATATAGAAAAGTTGGCTCAGGAAGGCATGATCTTCACAGATGCCCATGCTGCTGGTCCGTTATGCCATGTATCACGGTATGGACTTCTGACAGGTCAATACCCATTTCGTGCCAACTCAGGCGCATGGAAAAAACAGGCAACCATCGATCCTGAGCGAATGACCATTGCATCCCTGCTGAAGTCACATGGATATCAGACGTCTATGGTTGGCAAATGGCATCTTGGCTTTGATGAAAATGGCTTTGATAGACCACTTCTTGGTGGACCCGTTGACCGGGGCTTCGATTATTTTTTTGGAATTCGAGCTTCGACCGATATTCCGCCCTATTTTTACATTCGTAATAGAACTGCTGTCCAACCACCAACCAACACCATCGCAGCCAATGCAACAGAAGGTTGGAGCCCGATTCAGGGTGCCTTCTGGAGAGCTGGTGGCATTGCACCCGACTTACAACTTGAAGATGTACTGCCTCGATTTACTGACGAAGCTATTGCAGTGATTAACAAGCACAGTAATGGAGATGGCACATCACCAATGATGCTTTATCTCGCCTATCCAGCACCGCATACGCCATGGCTTCCCTCAAAAGACTTTACCGGGAAAAGTGACGTAGGAATGTATGGTGACTTTGTGATGATGGTAGATCACATGATTGGCCGGGTGCTTGCTGCACTGGATCATCATGGAATGAAGGGAAACACACTTGTCTTTTTTTCATCAGATAATGGTCCTGTATGGTATCAACATGATCGTAAACGTTTTCATCACTCTTCCGTTGGCTCCCTGCGGGGAATGAAGGCTGATGCATGGGAGGGTGGCCATCGAATGCCTTTTATCGCACGATGGCCTGACAGGATTCAAGGAGGTTCTCGTTCTGATCAGACGATATCGTTCTGCGACATGCTGGCTACATTCGCTGATCTGACAGATACCAAATTGCCTGAGGATGCAGGCCCAGATAGTTTTAGTTTTCTGCCCATCCTCCTTGGTGACGATCATGTTGTTCGGCCTTCCTTGGCTATTCAGGCTGGTCGTAAACTAATGGCTTTTCGCTCAGGCCCATGGAAACTTATTACTGGAAAGGGCTCCGGTGGATTTTCGGATAACGAAAAAAAGGAGGTGACGCGATCAGAAGGTCAACTCTACAACCTTGCCGAAGACTTACAGGAAAGCAATAACCTTTATGAAGACCATCCAGAAATTGTTAGACGACTCACCAATGAACTGCAATCCGTAGTCGATAGAGGACGGACGCGCAACTAATCTTTTCGTATCATTGGTCCTCTGCGCGTCTGACTGCTTTGTCCTAAAATACGATAGATACGTTCATCAATTCGTCGGTGTGTTCTCTTTTTTTGTTTATACATGAACCATTCTCAATATTTATCTTTTGTCTTTTTCTTCCTAACGGCAGCTACGCGCTTGGTAAGTGTCGATTGTATTCGCGCTGCTGAACAACCAAATATTCTTTTTATTGCCGTTGATGATCTCCGGCCTGAGCTTGGATGTTATGGTTCTCCCATTGCTCAGACGCCCCATCTAAACGAACTGGCTGATCGCGGACTTCTCTTCAATCGTGCCTATTGCCAGCAGGCCATCTGCCGACCATCACGAGCAAGTCTCATGACTGGAGTTCGCCCAGAAACAACAGGGCTCTTTCATAATCATGTTGCTCTCCGAGAGCTCCAGCCAGATATTCTGACACTTCCAGAACATTTGATTGCGAATGGATATGACGCTGCGTATGTTGGAAAAATATTTCATAACGGTGATACAGATGATGGCCGTTCATGGAGTCGAGATGCTGCCAAACAGCTTGGACCCAACATTAAGAAGCCAAACGGACCGTATCGACTTCCTGAGAACATACAGCTTCGAAAGAAAAATTTTGAGCAGATGTTTGCTAAATATGGAGACGCAGCTCGACGCGGGCTGGCAAGTGGTCCGGCTTTCGAGAAGGCGGATGTTCCGGACCATGCCTATATCGACGGATACAACACGTTGCTCGCAATTAAGACCATGCGTGAGATGGCCGAAAACAATAAGCCTTTTTTTCTCGCCATGGGTTATGTTCTTCCTCACCTCAACTGGTGTGCTCCAGTAAAATACTGGGATCTCTATGACCCATCGAAGATACCGATTCTGGCTGATGAAACACCACCAACACATGGTGCGGCGATGGGACTTCATGCCTCTTTTGAACTCCGTACTCGATCCAATATTCCAAAATATGGCCCTCTTGACCAACAGTTAGCGCGCACGCTCAAGCATGCATATCTCGCGAGCACGAGTTATGTTGATGCCCAGATCGGTCTCCTCCTTGAGGCCCTCGACAATAGTGGACTGCGCAACAACACGATCATCGTTGTATGGGGTGATCATGGATGGCATCTTGGTGACATGGGCGTATGGGGAAAAGCGACAAACTATGAAATAGCAACCAGAGTACCTTTGATTCTCTCTACACCGGATATGAAAATTCGAGGAAAAAAATCGAATGCACTCGTTGAACTTGTAGATCTTTTTCCAACACTTTGTGATCTTGCGAATGTTTCAAAACCCAAACATCTTGAAGGCCAGAGTTTTCTACCGCTCCTCAATGATCCAAACAAGCAATGGAAAAAAGCAGCTTTTAGTCAATATCCTAACCCAGCACTCAGAGAATGGGCAGCCAATCCACTCTCTCACGGCATGAGAGAAACGTGGTTTGGCCCATTGATTAAAGAAGTGGAGCAGCGCATTATCAATCAACAGGGTGCTCGATGGGAGCGTGAACTCTTTGAGGAACACTTGATGGGCTATTCCATGCGTACCGATCACTATCGCCTTGTTGTGTGGCAGGATCGTAGACATCCTGACGACTTACCTGTATTTATCGAGTTGTTTGATCATCAAACAGATCCATATGAAAAACACAACATTGCCTACCAACACCCAGCGCTTGTTCAGCAACTCACGAGACAACTCCGTGCAGGCTGGAAAAAAGCAATGGCCCCAGCAGAAGGCTAAGACCTATTCGTTATTTAATTATTCACTGTGTGTGGATCGACACCAAGGCTATCATGCGTACCCAATTGCATCTCACGACTACTTGGAAGCGTTCTGTCTTCTTTTTGTTCTCAACCGCTATGCTCGTGCTGATCTGCGCAACTGGTCTAGCGTCAGAGACACGCATCGCCAATGGTCTTGCCCCTGAGGTTCCTGGTCTGAGTGCTCAAGATATCTCATATCAACTCGAACAGAAAATTCCAGATCTTCCACAACCGTTTATAAATATCTCTCCAGAGAACCGACATGATGGGCTTGAAGTAGGAACACTTGGTGTTGATGGAGGGCAACGAGATCATGTGCTGCGCTTTGCTCACGAAATCGCTGATCGTTCAGAAAATCCAAAGATCGGTCAGATCGACAGTCTCCTAATCTGCTATCAAGGCAAGCTTCTTTTCGAGTCGTACTACCGACGTGGACGAATCAACTATCCACATTACCAGATGTCAATCACCAAGTCGTACACTACTCTAGCCATTGGAAGAGCTATCGCGTTGGGATATCTCTCGATGGCCGACCTTGATAAACCAATTATCTCATTTCTCAAAGGACTTGATCGAACATCTCTTGTCAAAGGAGCGCATGCAATAACCCTTGATCAAGTGATGCAAATGACTTCAGGTATTCGACTCAGTGATCAAAAGACTCGGCTCCTTCGCCAAACGCCACAACTACTTCATGGTCAGGGGCATGTTCAGGCGTTTCTAGAAAACAGCTCTGCCATTCCTGCTCCACCTCGGGCCTTTAAGTATCAGTCTTCTGATCCATCGATCACGATGCAGGTACTCGAGTCTGCTGTCCCTGGCACTGCAGATGACTTTATTCGCACCCAGCTGCTACTGCCTTTAGGTATTAGCAACTACCACTGGCAAACAGATGTTAGTGGTCTGCCAAAGGCGGCTGCTGGATCCAGTTTTTGCTCCCGTGACATGGTAAAGATAGGCCTCCTGGTACTATCACACGGTCGCTGGAATGGAAATCAACTTCTTCCTGAAGCATTTCTTGACCGCGCCACCAGTCCTCTTCAGAAAACAGGTTCCAATACATCCTATGGGTATTTTTGGTGGACCGAAAACTTTGAGGTGGCAGGAAGACTGTATCAATCAAAACAAGGACGAGGCGCAGGTGGACAATTCCTTTTTCTCTTTCCCGACCTCGATTTGATTGCTGTTGTCACCTCACATAATAAAGGCATGGGCACCATGCTTCGTAAAATTCCACAGATGTTATTACCGGCATTTGACAAACCCTGAAGTGAAATGATGCCTGGACCTGAAAGACTGTACGCATTATTGCGATTTGAAGAAGCCGCCCTTGCCCTTCGAGTCGTCATGCGGATCAAGCTCATCAAACTCATGGGAGATCATGAATTCTCCCAGGCATCACTGGGTGAAGAACTTGGCTTTACGTGGCAGGGTGCACGTACGTTTTTCTCTCTTCTGAATGTAATGGGAATTCTTGAAACACGTGAGGGTTCCTTTCGTCTCACACAACTTGCCAAAGAATGCTTGTCTGAAGATCTTCCAACAAGCCGCAAGCCATATCTTGCAATGGGTAGCGGTGAAAACGTTGAGGATCTGATCAACATCCTTCGAGGCAATCCTCACAAACAATCCGTCCCTCTTTACAGCCACCACGATAATGACTCGAGTATCATGGATGATACGGCTGGTGCTCAGGAGATTGCATATGGACTTGCGGCACGGGCACGGAATTTTGCAGAACCTCTGGCGTTGGGCCTCGCTGCAGTGGCACCATCATGCGAAACACTTGCTGACATAGGAGCCGGCTCGCCATATGTAGTGAATGCATGTCTTCAGAAAATACCTACTCTTCAAAAATCCCTTGTCGTCGACAGATGCAATGCAATGACGTTTGTGCGCGCGATTATGGCTCGCGAACAAATAGATACCAACAAGATTGTGCTACATGAAACAAATTTTTTTTCTGCCGTTCCACAAGCAGATATTTATATTCTTTCCAATACAGCCCACGACTGGCAGCCTCGGAAATACACTAAAATTCTTAAGAATATTCGCAATAGCATTTCAGAAGGTGGGGTCGTTTGCATTCATGAACCACTCCTAACGACTCACTATACATCTGATTCTGAGTGGATACATGCACTATGGATGGCATGTTATGCGCTCACCTTATTCAAACTGACCCTCGGAGAAGGCACGTGTTACACACTTTCTGAACATCACGCGATGCTTGCTGAGGCAGGCTTTCTTCCACATGGAAAGCCTATCTCAACCTCTGATGGATGCTCTGCCCTTTTTTATAAAGTTCACCGTACCTGAACACTGATGTATAGTATTTCAATAACACGTGAATCAAAATAAAACTTTTTCTTTATTTTTACCATCGTTCGACCTTATGACGTGTGGCAGTGACTGATCGTGCAAAGGTAAAGGAGAGATTCCATGGATCGTACATCATGTCTTTATTTTTCGAGAATGAGTCTCTGCCTGCTTGCACTAGGTATGATCACATCGACATGCTTTGCATTAGAGCCTGCTACAGAAAAATCAGGTCATCCCAATGTGCTATTGATTTTATGTGATGATCTGAATGACTATGTCGATGGATTCGGTGGATATCGAAAGGCTGTTACGCCAAATATGGTCCGACTGGCAGCATCGGGCGTACGATTCACTCAGGCACACTGCAATATTCCAATATGTGGTCCATCCCGTGCATGCCTTTTTTCTGGAATCTATCCACATCACTCAGGCTGTTACGGCTTTACAAAGTGGGATACATATGACGTGCTCAAGAACTCACGAACGCTTATGGACTACTTTCGTTTGAATAACTACTACACCTTAGGAACTGGAAAACTACTCCACCATATGGTTCGCGGAGAATGGAAGCACTTTGGCAATCGGGCTGACTATGGCCCTTTTGCCTACGACGGGAAAAATAATCTTCCACACCCTGACACCCCTGCTCCGTACTGTGAAATTGGGGCAGTAGACGGATCTTTCGGACCACTAGTGAGCCTTGACGGGAAAACGAGTAGCAATGGTCAACCACTTATGTGGCGCACCGGTGGTTGGCAATCTGTAGATGAATTGAAGATTTATTCTGCAGAAAAGCATGACCCAACCCCCGATGAAAAAAATGGAGACTGGGCAATCAAAAAGTTACAAGAACTTGCAGCAACAACGGCAAAGAACCGTATTCCTTTTTTTATGGGTGTTGGTTTTATCCGTCCACACACTCCACTGATCGTCCCACAACGTTTCTTTGATATGTTCCCAATCGACGACATCGACTTACCTGAGATTCTCGACGGTGATATCGATGATACCTTCGCCCATACCATCCGCGGCTTACCAACAGGTAAAGAACCAGACTCGTCCCGCACAGAAGACATGGGTCACAAACTTTTCCATACACTCGTCAAATCATATGGATCGCAAGATGAAGCTCTGCGTTATTTTATACAGGCATACCTCGCAAGTATTGCATCCGTAGATGAGCAACTTGGACGTATTCTAGACGTAATCGATGACACGGAACTTAAGACAAACACCATCATTATTCTTACAAGTGACCATGGATGGGGCATGGGCGAAAAGGACTATCTCTATAAAAACTCGTTATGGCAGGAAAGCACCCGCATACCACTCATTATACGAGCTCCAAACGTGGCCGTCACAGGAACAACATGTAGCCAACCTGTGTCCTTAGTTGACATCTACCCAACATTGATTGATCTTTGTGACCTGCAGGGTGACACTATGAAAAATGAACAAGGCCACTCTCTCGATGGCCACAGTTTTCAACCGCTCCTTGAGCATCCTACGGACGGCACCTGGGATGGTCCCGACGAAGCACTCACAGCCTTATACAAATGGCGAATGAAATATGATCCACAAAAAGAAAGCTATGCACTTCGTGGCAAAGACTGGCGATATATTCGCTACGAAAATGGAAAAGAGGAATTGTATGACTGCATCAACGATCCCAACGAGTGGAATAATCTTGCGACCAAAGCAGACTACCGTCCAACACTGAATGACTTTCGAGAAAAGCTTCGATCAAGAATTCCCAGTCCAGACTCTGCAACGCCTCCCCAACCTCCATTCCGGCCAGCAAATAGCACAAAAAACAATACCGTTCAAAAACTGAGCGCTGAAGAATGGAAAAACCAATACTTTGAAAAGCATCCGGATGCGGATACAAATAATGATGGAACGCTGACTTGGCCAGAATACAAAGCGTATCGTATGAAATTTGATCCTGAGCCTAAAAAATAAACGAAACGGAGAAGCTCCTATGTTGTATTCAACAACGCAGCAATCTTGTTGGCGCTTTCGAATACTGTTCGGGTTCGCATCACTGATTGCTCTTTGTGGTGCATGTGTTCACGCTACAGAACTGACAATTCAAACACTACCAACCAAGGTTCATCAGCGCACGCAGTCCTTGAATGCTGACTTTCTCGCTGCTACACCTGAGCGTAGTACATCAAAGAAGAACTTCCCTGTTCTGATCTTTTTACATGGTGGTGGAGGACGTGGTGCCAACATTCAGAAAATTCGCCAGATCTGTCGAGGTGTAGAAAATGGTTTAGATCAATTTGTCGATGAGCCTTCTATTTTGATTGCGCCACAGGCGCTCCAGGGATGGCGGCCAGAAGATCTGAATATCCTTTATGAATACATCTGTACAACAATGCCCGTTGATCATTCCCGGATTTATCTCACTGGGAACAGTATGGGAGGGTATGGAACATGGGTATGGGCAGCCCATTCACCACAGCACTTCGCGGCTATTGCACCCGTTGTTGGGGGTCTCGGAAAAAATGGCCCCAAAGACATCACTCCCGAGCTTGATCAATGGGCTGAAAACCTGACTACCATTCCCGTATGGGCATTCCACGGTGAGAATGACACAGTCGTACCGGCGGATCGATCAGAACAAATGGTGAAACTCATTCAGGATAAAGGTGGAGCACTAGCTAAATGTACGATCTTTCCGAATGAAGGTCATGGTGCAAGTCGGAAGGTCTATACATCACAAGAATTTTTTGAATGGCTTTTTTCACGTGAGAGAGAGTCAAATGCGGACTAACCTATTTCTGAAATTCGTGTTGATGCACCGAGCAATCTTCGTTGGGTTATCCACAACGCTTTTCGTTGTATCAGTACATGCTGACGACATTGCATTCGAGCGGGATATTGTACCGATCTTAGAACAGCGGTGTTGGGACTGTCACAGCAAAGATGAACCTGAGTCCGGCCTTCGTCTTGATAAACGTGTCAGTATGCTACGAGGTGGTAACTCTGGCCTCGCAGCCGTTGTGCCAAATCATCCAGAAAAAAGTTATCTTCTGGATGTCGTCAAGCATCTGGATGCCGATAACACGATGCCTCCAGATGAAGATCGTATTCCCTCACATGAAATTGATCTCATTGAACGTTGGATTGCAGACGGTGCCATCTGGCCAGGTCAAATGGATGATGTAGGACAAGAAGAGGTAGATCTCTGGTCGTTTCAGCCTGTTACCCGTCCAACAGTGCCTGTGGTCGGTACACCTCAATCGACCAAGAATCCTATTGATGCATTTGTCTTGAAAGAGTTGGAGCAACACAATCTGACATATTCTCACTCTGCAAATCCTCGTGTTCTTTTGCGTCGTGTATCGATCGTACTGACTGGCCTTCCACCAACACTCAAAGAAAACAATGTGTTTCTTGATGCATGGAAAGACAATCCCGAAAGCGCATATCGGGATGCTGTGTCAGGGTTACTTGCATCACCTCATTTTGGCGAGCGCTGGGCCCAACACTGGCTTGATGTGATTCGGTGGGCAGAAACAAATGGTTCTGAAGCAAATCTCTACCGAAAGAACGCCTGGGTCTATCGTGATTACGTCATTCGTTCATTCAACGATGATAAACCCTATGACCAATTTCTTTGTGAGCAGATTGCTGGTGACACGATGGGTGTTGGTGAGGCAACGGGCTTTCTCGTAGCTGGCCCACATGTGCCTGCAGCCACTGTTGGCAGGGAACCATCAGCCATTCGTCAGGCGCGTGCTGATCGAATGGATGAAATAATTCAGACCATTGGTGCGTCTGTGTTAGGTGTAACGATTGGGTGTGCTCGCTGCCACAACCATAAGTTCGATCCGGTCACCATTCGCGACTACTACGCAATGACTGCAGTCTTTCAGGATATTGAGTTTGGAAGTCGACAGCCTGAGTATTCCGAGCTTCATCCTCTTCAGCAAAGAGGAAGTCAACTATGGAAGCAGATTGCATCTCAACGAAAAGCACTACGTCAATTTGGAGGTTGGGAAGAAAACTGGGGTGCCTATCGAGAATTACATTTTAAACCAGTGACAACCAAAGCCATACGTATCCAATTCAAAATGCCAAACATCTCATTGGATGAGTTAGAATTGTTTTCTACCGAGGATGTGAATGTTGCTCATACACGCAATGGTACAAAACTTACCGGATATCCATCACAGGGTGTTGAGGATAGGAATCCTATTGATCGTGTAAATGATGGTGAATTTGGCACTATGGTTTGGCGAGGAAAGGTGGAAAAGGATGAGGAAAGACCATGGCTTCAATTTGAATTGACACAGCCCGAAACAATCAATCGCTTACGTCTGAGTAATAATCGTGAGTACTTCTATGACACTGATTATCTAGAAAAGAAGCCTGGTCTGCCTCGATATGAGTTTGATATCGAGATTCTCGATGACAATGATGAATGGCAGCCGTGGGTTGGCTCTTGGTATGTCAATAAAAAACTACCTGAACTTCATCCGGAACGAAAAGCATTGCTGGGGCATCTTCAAGGGCTGATCAATCAACTTTTGGAAGAAGGGCCACGTCCAAGTTTTGTTGGGCGGATGATTGATCCAGTTGTCACACGTGTTCTCCTCCGGGGTAGTCCTGAAAACCCTCGCGATGAAATCTTTCCAGCGGCACCACTACTGCTCAATGGTGATCTTGGCATGACATCTGAATCATCAGGGCCACAAAGAAGACGAGCCTTTGCAAATTGGATAACGGATCCAGAAAATCCACTCACAGCACGTGTTATGGTAAATCGTATATGGCATCATATTTTTGGAAATGGTCTCGTGTCGACAACTGGTGACTTTGGCCATGCTGGAGCATCGCCCTCACACAAAGAATTACTCGATTGGCTTGCTGCTGAGTTCGTATCTCCACAAACAAAAGGGGCGTCTGCATGGTCGATGAAGTCCCTCATTGGTCAAATGGTTCTTTCCAAGGCGTTTCAACAATCCAGTCAACCCCACGAGGAAGGTCTGCGCATTGATGCAGACTCAAAGCTTCTCTGGCGATTTCCTCCCAAGCGTATGGAAGCTGAGGTCATTCGTGATGCCATCCTCCAAGCTGCTGGCAACCTCGATTTGGCGGTGGGAGGACGGAGTTATCGCATCCACAATGAAAAGAAAACATATGCCCAATGGAAAGTGATCGACAATAACGGCCCTCAGACATGGCGGAGGATGATCTATCAAGAGCGTATGCGCCGCGTAGATGACCAGCTTTTCACGGCTTTTGATTTTCCAGACTGCGGACAGGTTCGTGCCAAGCGACCAATCTCAACCACTCCGCTTCAGGCACTCAATCTGATGAATAGTACTTTTGTCATTGATCAGTCTCGGCAAATAGCCCAACGCGCCACAAATGACTGCAAAGGGAGTGCTTCTAAGGCAATCACTCGCTGTTTTGAGCTTTTGCTTGGTCGACAGCCAACAACAGACGAACGAGATGCATGTTCGAAACTCATTGACCATAATGATCTTTCAATGGTTTGTCGGGCTCTCATTAATTCAAATGAATTTGCATTTCTCCCCTAAGGTAGCTTGATGTCGAACCCAGAAAAACTATCGCTTCACGGGCGTCATTTATTGAACCGCCGTGAATTTCTTGGAACATCTGGTCTTTCGGCTGCAGGACTTGGACTGACTGCTCTGCTCTGTAAAGAGGGATTACTTGCAGAAACATCTACCGGCTTCAGTGGAAAAACACCTATTCGTCCAGATATTGACCCAAATAATCCCTACTTGCCACGTCCGCCACACTTCAAAACCCTAGCTCGACAAGTATTGGTCATTTATCTTCCTGGTGCTGTAAGTCACGTTGATACATTCGATTACAAACCAGCACTCTTCAAATTTCATGGACAGAAGCCACCTGGGTTACCGGCTGTCACATTTGAGGGCCCAAGTGGAAACATTGCCAAACCATTTTGGGACTTTAAGCCACGTGGTGAAACTGGCAAGATGGTGTCGGAGTTACTCCCCAATCTCGCTGAACAGGTCGATGATTTCTGCTTCCTGCATTCTCTGACAACCGATACGAGCGCTCACCCTCAGGGTGAAAACTTTATGAATACAGGATTTACGATGGAAGGTTTTCCATCATTCGGTGCATGGGTCACGTATGCACTTGGAACGGAGGATCAAGAACTTCCTGCGTTTGTCGCGATTAATGATCCACGCGGTTTGGCGCGGAGCGGAAAGAATAATTTTGGGAATGGTTTCCTGCCGGCTGCATTTCAAGGAACCGACTTCAATGCAAAGAATCCGCCAAATAATCTGAGACGACCTGAGAGTCTACGTTCTGAAGACGATAGAATGGCGCTTGATTTACTCAAGCGACTCAATGCTTCACACCTTGAAAAGTATCCAGGAGATGCCAACCTTGCAGGCCGTATTGCAAGCTATGAGTTAGCAGGACGGATGCAAACTTCCGTTCCTGATGTCATGGATCTCTCCGGTGAAACAGAGAAAACATTGACTGCTTATGGCGTCAATCAAGGGAGTGATCTTCGTCGCGAATATGCAAAAAATTGCATTCTTGCAAGACGTCTTGTTGAAAAAGGTGTTCGTGTTGTTCAACTTTTCAATGGCAGTGATCCATCCGGTGGTAATGGCATCACGAACTGGGACTCTCACTCTGACATACTGAAAACGCATGCAATGCAGGCTGAG
Organism: Planctomycetaceae bacterium; assembly: GCA_902629495.1. The sequence continues at coordinate 38,663 of CACORA010000005.1, read as the reverse complement.
ATCATGGATCAGCCTACGGCGGCTTTACTTGCTGACATGAAACAACGTGGTCTTCTTGATCACACGCTTGTGGTGTGGGCGACTGAGTTTGGACGGATGCCATTCCTGCAAGCGAATGGAACTGGGCGTGATCATAACCCAGGTGCCTTCACCTGTTTTCTTACGGGAGCAGGAGTAAAAAAAGGGCATAGCCATGGTCAGAGTGACGAATTTGGATTCAAAGCAAAAATCAATACGCAAACTGTCTACGACTTCAATGCCACACTTCTTCATTTAATGGGTCTCGATCACGAACGACTCACCTTTTACCATAATGGACTTGAACGTCGCCTTACAAACGTACATGGCCATGTCATCCATGACATCATCAACACATGAGGTTATCGGATTCTCTTCCTTTTCCAGATACATCATATGGATTCAAAAATGCAAAAGTATTTATTTTTCACGTGCACACTTCTTGTGATCATCGCCGCCGATGCTGCCGCCTTTGCACAACCGCCGTCACGCCGTCCACGCCGTGGAAATAGAAATATGACAGTGCAGCCCTATCGTGGGATTTTTGCAGGTGGTGCTAAGCAGGAAGGCTTGTTCAACATTGCCTCTACCGGCGTCAGCACAAAGCCGATCGTTGAAGCAGCTCAGTTATTCCTTGATGGCCTTTCTGAAGAACAAAGAAGGCTTACTCTTTTTCCAATCGATGATAAGGAATGGCAACTCTGGGACAACCGACATTTTATGAAAAGACAAGGTGTCGGATTTAATGACATGTCAGATCAACAACGCACATTAGCCTTTGGTCTCCTCAAGGCCAGCCTGAGTGCAAAAGGCCTGAAGCAATCGCAAGACATCATGAAACTCAATGGCACCCTCGCCGAACTTGCGGAAAACTTTGATGAATATGGAGAATGGCTTTACTGGATCACAATCATGGGAACTCCTTCACTGACTGAACCATGGGGATGGCAAATTGATGGCCATCATCTTGTGATCAACTATTTTGTCTTGGGGGATCAGGTAGTGATGTCCCCTGTCTTTATCGGGAGTGAGCCAGTTCATGCGATAACAGGACGATTTCGAGGAACATCTGTAATGCAGCAGGAACAGAACAAAGGATTCGCACTTGTAGCGTCACTCACTGATGAACAGAAGAAAGAAGCTATCCTTTCAACGTCCAAGCTTGGAAATAATGCACTGGCACAGGCCTACCAAGATAATCTTGATCTCGACTATGCGGGCATACCAGCTGAAAGGCTGAATGAAAAACAAAAAACTTTCCTTCTTGATGTCATTGAGGAGTACATCGGCACTCTTCGAAAAGGCCATGCGAAGATAAAAATGGATGAAGTGAAAAAGCATCTTGATGAAACGTATTTTGCATGGATTGGTGACACTCAAAAGGATGGCGTTTTCTACTACCGAATTCACAGCCCCGTTCTTCTCATTGAGTTTGATCATCAACGTCGAGTAGCTCCGTTCCGATCTCAGGAGCCTTCTCGTGATCATATTCATGCCGTCATTCGTACACCAAATGGGAACGATTATGGCAAAGATCTTCTTCAGCAACATTATCAAACCCACCACAACCTGCAACCTCACAATGAGTAGAAAACAGATTCAATGTGAGTTCGATAGATGGTCTCTTCGGCGGGATTGAGCTTTTTACAGTCGTTGCATGCACTGCTAGCTTATGACTGCTTCTGATACCTCGACAACTCGTTCCTGTTGAAATTCACTGGGCACATCTTCTGCTGTCTCACCATACATTTCTTGCATGCATTGCACTGCTGACAAATACTCATTGAAATGTGGATCCATGATTCAACCCTCCTTGGTTGTTGCTTTTACTTGAGACTCGTTGAACTATACGCACGTAGGCTGAATTTGGTTTTATCTTTACTCAGTTACCCAAATTACCCGGGAGTCTTTCTATGTCCCTAATTATCAATGCCTTGCTCATCGGGGGCGCAGGCGCCATTGGCACTTTACTTCGAGCAGGTTGCACCACTCTCTCTGTGTGGTGCCTAGGAACAGGCCTATGGGGCACATTTGTGGTGAATATTCTGGGTTCCTTTGCATTCGGCGGACTCGCGGCGCTCGCACGCGTCAATACCTTACCGACAGAATATGAACTTGTCTTACTTATTGGACTGCTAGGGGGATTTACAACATACTCAAGCTTTGCCTTTCAATCAGCTCAACTAGTCAGCGATGGACGAATAGGGTTTGCCTTATTGTATATGCTCTCAACGAATACACTGGGTGTCTTGGCCGTCTGGGCTGGTATACGTCTTGGATCATAGCAGCCTAACGTACTTCCCACGGTGAAAATGAGGCCCATACAGGATTATGGTCAGAGACCCTTAATGCCGCATCAAGAGATAGTCCAAACGTACTTTGCAAATCGAGGACCCCCCACCTTCCCTGATATTCCCTCGTGGCAAGCTGGCTAAAAACAATATTGTCATATGTCTTGCTCCGACGAGTGTTTGTCGTTGTGCCCGACACTGCCCATGTAATGTTTGGGATTGTCGCTATACGACCAAACTGTTTCGGTGCAGCATTCAAATCTCCCAAGAGAATGACATCATCCTCATCCGATCGTGCTTGCTGCATAGCAACAAATACATCCGCTAATGCATTGACTTCCTGTGGCACTTCGTCAGGATCAGTGTGGATATCAACTAACCAAAATGAAAATGCTGCTTCCGGTGGGCTTGCACGTGTTCGAAATCGTGCAAACATCGGTGGACGATGAAGTAAATCCTTTGGGTTCGGAGCTGTCCCAAGTGTCGTAGAATCCACCTCAACACGAGTAGTATCATAAACGAATGTATATTGTTCTTTACTTGATGTACGTCCAAGCCTTGGTCCAATGACCCAATGATATTGACTGCCGTCTGCATTCACTGCTTGCACAAATGTTGGCACAATAGAGTCTGATTTTGCTCGAACTTCTTGAATGGCAACGATATCAAACATGCGTACAACTTGCGTCAATACATTAACGACATCTGGTTTTCCAAGTTTTGATTCACCAAAAACTTGAATATTAAAACTGCATATGAGAACAGCGTCAGTCGGCTTACCATGCAGGGTCGTCTGATTTTGAACGGGTACAGCGAGTGGAGTGCCTGAGCCTAACCGTGATGCTCCAGGTGCGTTCTGTGCAGGAAGTGGTTGATGTGGCTGAATTGGTATAGAAGATGATGCCCCAACCCACTGCGACACTGTACCGCTCCATCCACTGCGCACCTGTACAGGAGATGGTGCTTGCTGCATAGAATTATTTTGAATCCCAGGTGGCGCTGCATGCGAACTGTTCACTGCCATTGAAACAACTGCCGTCACAATGGGACCAATGACTGGCAGCTTGGGGTTGACCCATCCTGACAAACCGGTCCCTCCGATGATTGAAACAATGGTTGTGAGCGCAAGCCACATCGACTTAAGGGATGATGATGGTCTTCTTTTCTTGGATTTTTTTTTCTTCGACACTCCTACCTCCCATCCCTGATATATCGGCAGGGAAGCGGGCCGTTACCCAGAAGTTGGTATTCCTACTTCAGACTCATGATGACCCGTTGAGCCATGTCAGATAGCCGTGGATCGTCATGACCAGCAACCTTTTCCAAAACATCCTGAACTACCACAAGAGGCGGTCTTATTTTGCAAAGAGCCCATAACGCCCGCTGACGAACAGCGAGATCTTTTTTGGAATCAATGCTTGCCATGAGATCTGGAACTGCATTCATTGCATTTTCTCTACACCTCCCGAGCAACGTAATTACCCAGTACTCCACAAGCGGATCTGTATCACCAATCATCAAGGTAAGGTGTGGAATAGATGCCGTGGACGGCGGTCCAATATCTTCCAGCGCTGCCACAGCCCATTCACGTACATCGCTATTCTTATCGGCACACGCTTTCACCAATGCAATAGTTGCTGGCAAGGCATCAGCGCCTAAATGGCATATCGACTCTGCGGCTGATGCACGAATCGATGAGTCGTTTGAATGTAGTTGTGAAATGAGACTTGAAAGGTCATCCAACATGATCTCACATGTGGTTGTATCCACCCTGTGCCTGTAAACGTGGAGTTCTGGTTGGATGCGTTTCAAGATACTCAATGGCCTGCTGCATATCCTGCATAAGGATATCAGCCATTTCCCGATTGAAATCTCGCTTCACAAGAATTCGTTGAAATCCTTGTTGTGCAAGCTCTCCCGTAAATGGATAGGCGGGTACTTGCCATCCTCGCATGCGTAAACGGTCAGCAAGATCGTAGAGTGTATATGGTTTGTTTGCATCAGCAGCAAGCGTCCACACAACAGTCGGAATGCCATGTTTTGGATTTCCATCATGAATAATTTCAAACCCATCAATTGCAGAGATTTTTTTTGCACACCATTGAGCGACAGCGTGTGCCTCGTTGTGAATAGTTGAATAACCAATTCGGCCAAGTCGCACATAATTAAAATACTGTGCAATCACTTGCCCTGCTGGTCGAGAAAAGTTGATTTGAAATGTCGGCATATCCCCACCCAAATAACTCACATGGAAAACCAAGTCATCTGGGAGATCCTGAGGCTCCCTCCAGAGCACCCACCCAACTCCAAGAGGGGCCAGTCCAAACTTATGGCCAGACGCATTAATCGACTTGACTCGGGGAAGACGAAAATCCCAAAGCTCATGTTCCGGATCAGTGAATGGAGCAACAAATCCACCACTTGCTGCATCAACATGGATTGGTACATCCAACCCGGTTCGCTTCTGCAGGTCATCGAGGGCAGTTGCAATGCCAGCAACGTCCTCATAAAGTCCGTGATATGTCACACCAAGTGTCGGTACAACAAAAATAGTATTCTCATCAACCTGTGCTAGCACATCATCGGGCTCCATACAGAGACGACCTTGCTTCATCTCTACTTCCCGCATTTCAATATCCCAATAACGGGCAAACTTTTTCCAGCAAATTTGAACGCTGCCACACACCATATTGGGACGATCTGTTGGTTTCCCTGCTGTTTTCTGACGATCTCGCCACCTCCACTTGGCTGCCATCCCGCCCAACATTGCAGCTTCACTTGAGCCTACTGTTGAGCAGCCAACCGGCTGTCCTGGCGCATTCCATAGATCCGAGAGGATAGCGACACATCGCTGCTCAATCTCTGCCGTCTGAGGATACTCATCCTTATCAATAAGATTTTTATCAATCGCCAGATCCATCAACTTATGAACCTGAGGGCTTTCCCATGTCTGACAAAACGTTGCAAGATTCTGTTTACTGTTCCCATCGAGCAACAGTTCTTCAGTCAGTACATCGCAAACGGTATCTGCGTTTGCGGCACCTTCAGGAAAAACATTTCGCGGAAGACCGGATGCAAGCAAACCATCAATCCACAACGGTACAGATGCTTGCTTATCGGATACTTTATTACGTTCATTAGACATATATGCTCTCCTCGTCTCAGTCTCCATCATTAATCAAAAAATTCTTGAACTGCCACACATCTTCTAGATCTTGTTGTGGAGCATTGTAGCCCTTGAATGCATTTTCGTAATACCTAAGTGGTGTCCAATCACTTGAAATAGAAATAAAATTACCAAGATATGGTCGAGCGACTCTGAGAATGGCATCATGTGGTATATCATCCGGTACGAGAAAACCTCTTGTTGGATTCTCAATCATCCACATTGCAACAGCAACAACTGATATCGCAACTTGCATCGTTGTAGCATTCTGGCCAGGAACAAGCCGACGAGATTCCTCAATGGATAAGTCTGATCCACACCACCAACTTTTGAGTGGGTGACCCATAATTAAAGCGCCCAAAACATCAGAACCACTTGTAATCTCATCATATAAAATTCGCTCGCAAGGTTGAATTTTATAATTACGAGACCTTAACTCCCACAGACTTGCTATGGCTGAATCGCTTGGACAATAGGCGTAGCAGACTGTTGGCCTATACGTAGCTTTTCCATCTTTCCAAACAGTTAGGTGATCTGTAATCGTAAATGCCTCACCATGTCGAACAACCATTCCAACAATTGTGTGATGTGGCACCCAACTATGTATACAGGTATTAATGCCCATCCGTGCCAGGCAAATTTGTCCTCCTGGTCCTTGTTGATGATCGTAGGCAAATGCCGGCATCTCTTTTTCGTGCGTTCCCCAACCCAACTCCGCTGTCATTGTGCCTTCTTCACGAAAGCCTTCCACGCTCCAAGTATTCACAAACTCATCGACTTCTTTGGGCACCGCTGTGATTTGCGTGTCTCGTTCACTGCAATGAATGACCTTTACTCCTAAGGCTTGTGAAAGATTGTGAAAGGCATTCTTTCTTTTATATTCTGAAATATATTCAGCCTGCTGGCCGATGAAATGCTTTTCAATAAGACACGCGTCTGCTATATCAAGAAGGCCTTGCTTTGTGAAGTGACTTATCAGTCCTGGATTTGCTCCATGTTCAACCACAGTTGTTGGTCCTACTTCTTTCCAACGGTCACGAATCTGTCTCAACTCCATGTGACGAGAGTACAATGTTAGTTCTGTCGGATGCGTACCGATTGGAAAATCATATGGATCCCATAATTCAACAGCTGTATTGATATACATCACACCTTTGTGATGACACCAATCAATCACTTCGCCAGAGTGAATGTTCCACGCTAAGTCAATCAGCAAATCCCCCGGCGACAGCAATAGACCTAAGATTCGTTCGATACTCTCTCGCGTAATGCGATCTTTAATCAGATGAACGCCGCGAGCGAGCCATGGCTGAAGTTGTGGCTCCGCAGGATTAAAATCTACGATGGTGACTCGATCTGGAGCAATCGCGATGTGCTCAAACAGAATAGGAAGCGTACAGCGAGCAACAGAACCAAATCCAATGAAAACAATACGTTGAGGAAATGCAAGCATTTTGTCTGCGAACTTAAGCTAATAATTGATTGTACGTGATACTGAGTGATCAAAAACCATCTGGAAGAATATGTTTTGCCAACAATACAGGAGTTTCATAAATACGGACAATTGCACTGTCATAGCACACATATGAGCAGTCCCAGTCCGACGTGACCGTTTGAGTTCAAGTGAATCAGACTTTCGCAGAATTGGTCAGGGAAAAAACTGACACTCAACTCACTTAAGTAGACTAAGAATATTATCAAACTACTGGATGTCCTGCCAAAGACGTGCGAGCGTCGAGCCTAAAACTGCAAGACTGCGTCGCACCCAGCATAGAACTGACCATATTGATCACCGCCTATGTTAATTCCTTGACCCAGGGGCTTCCCGTATGGCAAAGGCGTTGTTGACGAGTTTGGAGAAAACCAGTCATATCGTATCTCGGGGCGAATAAGCCAATTGTTATTTGGATACCAATTCAGACCAAGCGTCAATTCCCAAAACGTACCTGCAAAACCTTCAGTCCAATAGCCAGGATTACCAAGTTCACTTTCATTTCTAAGAGGTGCCGACACGATGTATCCATTGTTGTCACGAAAGTACTCTAAGCGTACGGCTCCTTGCCACTTTGGGGTAAATTCCCAGAAAAGATAGTTCACAAAAGAATACCACTGAGCGGTACCTGATTGTTGGCCAGCATTTCCTGCGTTCACATTTGCATTAAATTGCCACGCATTGTCGTTTTGGAATACCCACGTTAGACGACTACTAAGCCGATTAGTGTACACAGTACTAATAAGTGATCGATTACCGACCAACGAACCATCTGCCGGGTTTCGGCTAATAGTGGTTACTTCATTTCCAATCGTTGTTGTAATAGCTAGATTTTGACGTTTGTCACTACTTTCAAACTCAATACCACCAAGGTAACTGGCCGTACTGCCTGCTCCCGGATACCCTTTATTGATAATTGCGAAATCATTTGTCATTGGCTGATTGTCAAAAAAATTATTCCAGCCTGTCGTCACACCACTCAAAAAAGTGACTTGTTCATTGGGTTGCCAGGAACCAAGAAATCCAGTGAATGTAAAAGGAGAAAACTGCATTGAAAGACAGTGTGTATAGAAGAAGTTGCCTGGCGCTGGGACCTGCTCAAAACCAAGAATGCTATAGAAGTGACCGAATCTCAAAGTTATTCCCTCATAGGCAACATCTGCATATACCTGCGGTAATGCGAAACCATAGTCCTTAGAAAATCCCCATGAGGCAATATTCTCAATGCCCAACGGTTGTAGAGGGTATGCATCAAGACCAAGAGCGGTTGTGTAGAAATAGTCTGTACCAAAAAGCAAATCAACTCTTCCGCCGAAATCAATTCCCTTTGTGCCATCTGTTTCACGTTCCAGTACCATGTACAGTTGATTCAGTTGCCCCTGCCAACTGCGGTCAGCCATTGTCAATGGTCCATTGAATGGGGAGCCCCAATTATTTGCTCCTAGTCCATACTGTATCCATCCATACAAATATATTTCGCGGTCTTCGAGCCTTGGGAGATGCAGATGCCGATCTGGGCCACTTCCGTAGTCAATTCGTTCCCACGCTTCACGCACTTCTTCTGGCTCAACATCTGACTGTGCGGGAGGCTGAGCGATTGCACACTCTGCAAGGAAGTTAAGCAAACAGACCAACAGTATGCTGATCACACATAGATAATGGCGATACATGCCGAAAGAATCGTTACAACTTGCCAACAGCCATGACCACCTGCCATAGACAGGCCTAAAACTTGTGCATTCTTCCAGAATTCTCACACATTCCCCTTCTCCATGACACAGAGATAGCGTGTGAAAAACACCGCTTGCTTAAGACGTCATTCTGTGAAATCCGTTTCATATTCAGCCAAAAAACTCATTATTTGATCTTCTGAAACGTAACCATATGCTTTAATTTGTGTAGCTTGTCTAAAATACCTCTTTTGTTTTGCCAAAATGATGAAGATGCATCGCATCACCCAAGTACCACTTTTCAACATTTTGCTTTTTGTTGTCGCTACTGTCGTGACAATTTCCGAGTTCTGTTTTGGGAACGATCCTCGACCTTCGTCGGATACTCCTTTTCGTGTTGAGCCTCAGCCTCACATGTCACGTCGGGCAAAGAGAAAAGCACGTCGAAGGGGAACCTATCAAGCGTTCGAAACTTTTGACAATCAAAGTGATTCCTTGATCACATCTCAATCACCGGATGTGCATAAAGACCAGCCCTATCGTGATGATTGTTTGCCATGTCAACATTTTGATATTTACCTTCCTCAAGGATGCCATAGTGAACTTCCACTTGTCATCTGGATTCATGGTACGACGTGGCGCAATGGTACAAGGGATGACTGCCCAATAACGTGGTTGACCAATGAGGGTTATGCTGTTGCAAGTATTGGTTATCGACTTTCTTCCGAGGCAACATTTCCTGCTCAGGTTCACGACTGCTTATCTGCCATTGCCATACTTAAGGAAAAAGCAGAAGTATGGGGTATTGATCCAGAAAAAATATGCCTTGCAGGGGCTTCGGCAGGCGGCCATCTGGCAGCTCTATCAGGCTTGTGGAATGAGTCGATAGCCAATGGTTACCTCCCTCATGTAGCGAGTATTGGCATATTTGGCTCCCCAACTCACCTGACGACTCTTGGACCAGAACATGATCGCTCCACCTCACCGGCAAGCTTACTTATTGGAGGACCACTCCCAGAATTTCGAGAAGCGGCCCAGCGAGCGAGTCCACTTGTACATGTTAATTCTGACGCTCCACCAATACTGATCGTTCACGGTAAAGCTGATGAAAAAGTACCACCTGAGCAGAGTAAACACTTTCATTCAGCATTAGAGGCAGCTGGAATAGAAAGTTATCTCGTGTTTGTTGATGCCGCACATGAACTGCCTCTAACCCGTTCAGATCAAGCTGGTCGAGCATTTCTGTCTTTTCTCAAGCAGACGCTTGATCCCGCTATGAATGAGCGGTAGCAACAAATGCAGTTGACCCAAGCCGCATAACCCGTCTTTTTTCCCGTGCTTGTGCAGGCCTTCATCCTTGACTGCCGATTCCTATGTCAGTCGGTTGTGCTCAGACACATCATATTCCTGTCAATTGCCTCATTTTGGAGTTTTGCTTACACCATGCCGCGCATCCGCCGTACAACACAATCATCAGCTGTTCAAACCCCTTTTGAGACCTATCTCCGCGATATTAATGAGGTTTCTTTACTAACTGCTGATCAAGAAAAAGAACTGGCTAAAGCAATTGCTCGTGGTGATGCAGCAGCGCGTGATCATATGGTTCGGGCCAATCTTAGACTTGTTGTCAGTATTGCGAGGGGTTATGCCAATAGAGGCCTACCACTTCCTGACCTTATAGAAGAAGGGAATCTTGGACTTTTGCGTGCCGTTGAAGGTTTTGATCCGAAGGTTGGAACGCGCTTTAGTACCTATGCAAGCTATTGGATCAAGCAATCCATCAAGCGAGCCCTGATCAATAATGGCAAAACGATTCGAATACCTGCGTATATGGTTGAATTACTTTCAAAATGGCGGCGGGCCACAGCCCGACTTTCAGATACCCTGGGCCGAAACCCAACACACGAGGAAATTGCTCGTATGCTTGGCCTAGCAAGAAAAAAGTTATCGATCATAAAAAAGGCCATCACCGTACATAATGCAACACCACAAACAGATCAGGATGATGGCTGGTCACTCAGTGATATTGTCCGTGATGAAAATGCAAAATGTCCCGCTGAAGTGTTACTTGATCACGATACGCTTAAGCATGTACTGAAACGGGTTGATGAGCTCGACACTCGAGCTTCGACAATTATCAAACTACGTTTTGGCCTTGAGGGTGGAGAACCCATGACACTCAAAGAAATTGGTGCTGTACTAGGACTCACACGTGAACGCGTACGTCAAATTGAATCAGAAACGCTTTCGAATCTTGCACTTGAAATTGACGGTGCTCCTCAGGCCACGATCCAGTTGCGGCGAGGGGCCTGACCCCTTAGGCTCGTACTATGAATCTTTCCGAACACATTCGTCCTATTCCTGACTTTCCCAAGCCAGGTATTCTCTTTCGAGATATCACTCCGCTTCTCGCACATCCAGAAGCCCTCAAAGAAGCTATTCAGCAGATTGCAGCTCCCTGGCAAGGTGTCGATATCCATGCAGTAGCAGCTGTTGAAGCACGTGGTTTTCTTTTTGCAACTCCGTTGGCAATCGCTTTAGGGGTCGGTGTGATTCCTGTTCGTAAACCCGGCAAACTGCCAGCTGACACAATTTCCTATGATTATGAACTTGAATATGGACACGATACCCTCGAAATGCACCGCGGTATACTCGCACAAGGATCAAATGTTCTCATCGTTGATGATGTATTGGCAACTGGCGGGACAGCGCAAGCTTGTATCAAGTTAGTAGAGTCAGCTGGGGCACGTGTTGCAGGAGCAGCCTTCTTAGTCGAACTTGATGCCCTTGGCGGCCGTGAACTTCTTTTACCACACCGCGTTGAATCAGTAGTACGATACTGATATGTCACGAGTACTTGTAGCAATGTCTGGTGGTGTGGATTCCAGTGTAGCAGCGTCAATGCTGGTTGAGGCAGGGTATGACTGTATAGGTGTCTTTATGCGACACGGTCAACCAGTACTCCCACCGCCGACAGGTTCGGATGGATTACCTATTGTTTCTTCGCCTCGACCAGGACATCAGGGTTGTTGTTCTGCCGCCGATGCACTTGATGCCCGAAGGGTCGCCGACCGGCTGGACATTCCACTGTATTCACTTGATCTCACAGATGATTTTGAACATATCATCGATTATTTTACCAGTGAATATGGACACGGCCGCACTCCCAATCCATGTGTTCGATGTAACTCGTGGCTCAAATTTGGTCGACTCTTTGACTATGCAGATGCGGTTGGGGCGAGTCATATTGCAACCGGCCACTACGCACGATTAACACCAACTTCATCCGGTCCTGTGCTTCGTCGAGGTTTAGATTGCGATCGAGATCAATCGTATGTCCTTTTTGATATCAACCATGAGCGTCTTGCACGAATGCTTCTCCCAGTTGGAGATCTCTCGAAACAGGAAGTTCGGAAGCGAGCAAGCTCTTTGGGACTTATAACAGCAGATAAACCAGACAGCCAAGAAATATGCTTTGTTGCTCCCGGAGAGCATGCCAGATTAGTTGCCTCACGATTAGGCGGGTCACGCGCTGGTGACATCGTAACCATCGATGGTGAGAAACTTGGGCAACATGATGGCATTGAAAAATTTACTGTTGGACAACGACATGGGTTAGGTATTGCTACAGGAAAGCCATTGTATGTCGTTCGCATTGAGGCAGCATCATGCAGAATCGTGGTCGGAGATCGCGAAAGAGTCCCTGAACACCATCTAGAGGCTACTGAAGCAACCTGGATTGGAACGCCGCCAAGGACCCCATTTTCCTGTCAGGTACAATGTCGTGCACAGCGATCAGCGGCTCCTGCGCGCGTGACCCCATGTGAGGATGGACGGTTTTTTGCGACATTTACGGATTACCCGGATATATCACCAGGTCCTATTTCTCCGGGGCAACCGGCTGTTTGCTATGACGGCGATAAACTGCTGGGTGGCGGCTGGATTGTCGCCTGATCACGAACTAGGCTTGCAGTGTCAGTGGATGAAGCACCCCTAGAGGAAATTCGATGGACATTCCCGCACCTGTTTTTGTAATCATGACTGTGATTCTGGGCCTCGCTGCCCTGACCATGCTTCTCCTTCTTTTTAATTACGGTCAACTTTGGTTCCAAGCCTACTGGTCTAAGGCTGCTGTGACCTTTATGGAGCTGGTCGGAATGACGTTACGAAAGGTCAATGCCCGTACCATTGTCCAGGCAAAAATAATGGCGACTCAGGCTGGTCTTGGGAGAGATATTCCGTGCCGAAGACTTGAAGCGCATTATCTTGCCGGAGGAGATGTACCTCGTGTTATTCGTGCACTCATCGCTGCTCATCGTGCTGACTTAGATCTTGATTTTGATCGAACGTGTGCAATTGATCTAGCAGGCCGTGATGTTCTTGATGCTGTCCAGACAAGTGTCAATCCGAAGGTAATCGACTGTCCTGATGCTGCCAGTGGCAAATCGACCTTATCAGCCGTTGCAAAAAATGGTGTCGAGTTGCGAATTCGTGCACGGGTTACTGTTCGAACCAATCTTCAGCAACTGATTGGTGGGGCAACAGAGGAAACGATCATTGCTCGAGTTGGTGAGGGTATTATCACGTCAATTGGATCTGCTCAAAGCCATTTTGAGGTCATGGAACATCCAGATACTATCTCCAAGGCTGTACTGGAACGAGGGCTTGATGCCCAAACAGCATTCCAAATTGTTTCGATTGATATTGCTGATATCGAAGTAGGTGAAAACATAGGTGCTCGACTTCAGGCAGATCAAGCTGAGGCCGATACAAGGGTAGCACAAGCAAAAGCAGAAGAACGTCGAAGTGTTGCGATTGCGAGAGAGCAGGAAATGAAGGCTGAGACCGCTGACAATCGTGCCCAACTCCTGCGGGCCGAGGCATTGGTTCCAAAAAGTATTGGCGATGCTTTCCGTGCTGGTCATGTGACCGTGAACGGGAAGAGCTAATCTTTTCACAAACCCCCTCTTTCCGCAGTTTGCCATCATAAATGGCATAATCCGACTCATCCGGGAAATTCAGCCAAACTTTACGGCCATTTTCTGCCGATATTAAGTGCTGTGAGAGTAGTGCTCGTCATGAAGACGGCCAAACTGATTTGGCCCACTGCTTTCTCCAGACATTCGTTGGCAAGGGAGTGTGCCATATGGCTATTCGAAAACTCAGAATCTACACAGGTCCGGAAACTCTTGCACCAGCCACCTCGGTGCTTCATGAATCAACTGATTCGAATCGAGTGCGTGTAACACTCGGTGACATTCTTCCTCTACTCGTTGATGCTGCAGAAAGTGACCGAACCTGGTTGAGCGACTTTGCAGAAGATGAAATTAGTATCACTTCAGATCTTCATGATGTATTGCAAGCCTACAGGAGCTTTAGAAAACCCGTCGCCTAATGCAGGTGTACATTCGAAACGACTCCTTTTGGAAAACAATTGCTTCATCCTTTTGAGATAAAGCCGAACGACTTTTCACATCGTATTATTTATCCATCCTTTGGGTTGGCTGGTGTTGGCAAAAGTAGTTGCCAAAACTCGAGATCAAGCCATTTCCCAAACTTAAAGCCTGCTTCACGAACGGTGCCACAGCAGTGAAATCCTAGTGAGCTATGAAGCGCAACACTCGCTACGTTTGTTGCATCAATACCCGCAATCAGCGAATGCCGTTCATGTTGCTTTGCAGCATCTATCAAAGCTTCCAAGAGTTGTCTGCCAATGCCCTCGCCGCGAAATTGCTCATCGACATAAACAGAGTGCTCTACTGCATATTTATATGCAGCACGAGGCCGAAATTCTCCCCACGTTGCAAATCCGGCGAGAACGCCAGGCTCCCATTCAATACCAATAACAGGAATATTATTGTTCTGCTTTGATGACAACCATGCCTGCATGATTTTCTCATCTCTTGGTACATATTCGTACAAAGCCGTTGAGTGCAAGATTGCATCATTAAATATCTTCTGAATCGCTGGCAATTGGCTCGCCGAGCATTGCAGAATAGGACGAATTGGAGGCGTTGGCTTTTTGCGGTGCATCACCGCAATTCTACCCCCCTTTTTGCGTCACTGCGTCAGGGCGATGTGTGATCAATGAAACCCCCACTAATACGAGGAAACCGAGGGGTATTGTCACAAGACCTGGCTGGCTAAATGGCATGGGAGACAAGTCTCGTGAAAGACCATACACCTTCTCAAAGGTATCCGCTGAAAGCAAAATCCAACCAAGGGATGACACCATTCCGACAGTGACGGATGCAATGATTCCTTGTTTAGTCGTTCTTGGCCAAAACAATAGCATCACCAGAGCAGGCAGATTCGCACTGGCAGCTATGTTAAATGCCCAGCCCACAAGGAAACTGACATTAAACTGCTTAAAGAGAATACCAAGTGCCATTGCAATGACACCTAAAGCGACCGCTGATAGTTTACCGCAGCGAACTTTCTCTGAATCACTCATCTGTACGCCAAACACATTCTCCACAAGGTCGTGCGCAACAGCCCCACTGCCCGCCATGATAAGACCACTGACCGTGCCTAGGACGGTCGTGAAAGCAATGGCTGAAATAATTGCAAAGAGTGTGGTACTGAATGACTTTGCGAGAAGTGGAGCTGCCATGTTCGTATCAGTGGGATCTAAACCACCGCTCGTCATAGCACCAAGCCCCAAATAGAGTGTGAGCACATAGAACACACCAATTGCTGCTATACCAACAACTGTACTCTTGCGTGCGGCCGCACCGTCCTTGACTGTATAGTAGCGAATGAGGATATGTGGCAGTGATGCAGTACCACAAAAAAGAGCAAGCATAAGACTTGCAAAATCCAGTCGACCAGTTAGTGTGCCGCTTGACAGACCTTTAAAGTATCCACCGGGCTTCAAAAGATCTGCTCCTTTTCGCTCAACAGGTGAATACCTAATATGTGTTCCTTCTTCATCTGTGTACCGCTTAGCAGACCATGTAATAACCGTGGAGTCTTCGAGTGCTGCGAGATATTCAAGTGGTCTTAATGGACCGGTCGATCTCTTGCCTTCATAGCGATCAGGCAGTCTCAAAATTGTGCCAACTGGGCGAAGGTCATGAGAACCCTTTGCTTGTGGCTTCCCATCAACAAGCACAGTTCCATCGGGACTGAGTGTCTTGACTTGCGGTGTTCTATCTTCCAAACCAGGACGTCCAGCGTTTACCTCTAATCCCCGATACAGAATGAGAACCGTGAGAATGCCACAGAAAAACACAAGAAGTGATCCTTTTATGAATTGAACCCACGTGGTCGATACCATGCCGGCTGTAACAACAATCAAGGTCACGGCAATGCCGACCAAAATGACTCCGACCGACTGAGGCAGACCCAGTAACGGTGTAATGAGTGAACCGGCACCAACCATCTGTGGAATAAGATAGAAAACACTCACGACAAGCGTAGAAATTGCAACAGCCATCTTGATTCCACGGCTGTTGAATTTTGCATCAAGTGCATCGGCGAACGTAAACCGCCCAAGTGCCTTAATAGGCTCAGCAATCACAAACAGAGCGACAATCCAGCCGGCTAGAAAACCGATAGAGTAGAGAAATCCATCGTAACCTGCGAAAGCAATCATTCCACAGATTCCTAAAAAAGAAGCTGCGGAGAGATAGTCGCCGGCAAATGCGATTCCATTCACAAACCAATGCACTTGCCCATGCGCAGCATAATAAGCTTGTGATGATTGCTTTTTTCGACCCAGCCAAAAAGATAAGCCAATAACACCTATTACAAATGCTGCAAAAATAAATACTGCAAGTGGCGATGTTACATGAAGCATGTTATGCGTATTCCTATGACTTGGTCGCTCGTGCCACCATGTAAACGAAAGCCAGTACACAGGCTGCTGCTATGAGACCCATGCCCGAAGCAATTGCTAAATTCACTCCTCCAAATGGACGCCATGACAATAAGTCAGGGCGACCAAGAACAAGCCCCATGAACCCACCATACATGAGCACATATACAATGAAGAGTGACAACCCCAACCGACTCTTTGTACCGTCGTTATTCTCAGACATCTGTTATGTCTCCCGTGACCGTGGAAGATTGTAGCAGCCCAACCAAGCTTATGCATAAGAAATGATGTGAACTTGTTTCTGACTCCATGTACTATCCACCAAATAAATCGAGTTTCTATTGAGTCGGAGCCAAACGCCTTTTTATCTCGAAATAACAGTACTCAACACATTATTCTTTTATCTGGTCAGAAAACCGATAGGGATCATGGAGCCTCTCCATTTCACTGAGAAGTAATGCCTCCATGTCCTCTCGCCTATCTGCATACAAACCATCATCTGCCAAGTTTTTTTGAGATGGCTGTGGCACTCCAGGAAGTACCTGGCTCACGGATGCAATATGGTGATCATCAATAAACTCATGAGGGTTATCCTTAAGATTGAATAACTGTGTATGCAATCCTCCAGAGGGTGATTCGTACTTGATCAACTTCCAATCCCCCTTTCGTACACTTCGCATTCCAGGTTTTTGGCCACCACAATACACGCCATACAATACATCGCGTATGACCTTCTGGTGCCCTTGGAGAACAGGCAAAAAACTTTTGCCTTCGTTTGAAGAAGGAGACTGAATACCGCAGATATCACAGAGTGTGGCCAACGTATCAGTAAGATATGTATTCCCTATGGCACGACTACCTGGAATAACACCAGGACCTTTTACAATCAGCGGCACACGCCACGTATGCTCATACAGATTTTGCTTGCCCTGCAGGCCATGACGACCGATCGCCATCCCGTGGTCAGCCGTATAAAAAATCCAGGTGTTCTCGAGTTCGCCCATCTCCGAGAGCCTGTCAAGTACACGTCCGATTTGTGCATCAATGTTTTCGCTGCATGCGAATTCTCTCCCAATTTCATTACGAATGGTTTGTTCGTCACGGTTTTTCCATACGCCACTCACACTCACCTCATCCCGAACGTCCATGTGTCCATGATCAAATGGATGCATGGGTAACCAATTCGGTGGGAGTGGGGGATGTTTTTTATTTTTTTCTGGAATCGCATGCTTCTCACGGTGATTCGTTGCGCCGTAGTGTGAAAGATATTCTGGTGTGCCATCTCGTGTGTCGTGCGGATGAGAAAAACCAAAATAAATCATAAATGGATCTGTATCCCGTGTGTTTTGCCTGGTTTCAAGAAACTGTAGCACTTGCTCTGCATGCCACGCGCTCCCGGTGTCATCTGTTCCGCCACGCTTTGTGGCATCTTGGCAGACCGTAAATAGAGCGTTTGCATCACGATAACTATTCCCTCGCTTACATGTACGCATCGTGTCATAGCCTGCCTGATTGAAGACCGATGGAAGCGTATGCTGAGCAATATCAGGTGGACATATCCTCCGGAAAGTATCTGTTCGAACCGTGTCAGCTTTTTCGATTTTTGATTGTTTTGGACCTATCGGTAAATGCCACACCGTTCGCCCACACATCACCATATGTCGACTTGGCGTACAGACTGCTCCGGAAAAGGAACCCATGTGATACGCCGCATCAAAAACCATTCCCTCGTTTGCGAGTCGGTTAATGACTGGTGTTACGAGTGTCGACTTCGGATTATAAAAATGAAAGTCAAATGGTGATTGATCATCAACAATGATAAAGAGAATATTTGGTCGCTTTGTTGAAGCACGTGCTGAGCCATGCAGAGTTGCTGCTACCATCAAGAATCCGAAGGTCAAAAAGAGTCCAATGACCTTCGGCGGATAGAAAAAACTATTCTTATTGTCGTACGACATGCCGCACACTCCATTTATCAGTTCAAAAAGCAATCACTGACACACTATTGTTTATTATGAAAAAATGAACTTTGCTTCAGAAGGAGCAAACGTATGCCGCGGGGTTAGAGTTTTGGCCCTTCCACGCTCCGACAATATTTTCACTCCTCACGCTATTCCCCCAATATACAAGAGCATATCTCAATCAAAAATCATACAACAAGGGGATCGATCTGACAGAACGCCTTGACCGCGAACACATGCTGATCAATGAGTCATCCGCATCGTTACTTGTGACAATACCTACTGTGTTTTTATCCTGCATCGCATACAACCTCAAATACAATCATTCTCTCTAGACACACAAGTTGCTAGGGTTGTTTCTGTTTTTGTTGTTTTCTTGTTTTTTGATTCACACGTTCAGGCAGTGGGATTGCTTCATCTTTGGGAAGTTGTTGCTGAAGGCTTGTTTTGATGTTCACATATTCTGGACGATCTGCAAGATTTTCATATTCCAGTGGATCGTTCTGTTCATCGTAAAGTTCTTCTCCTCCATTTGCGTAGCGTATATACCGCCAACGTTCTGTGCGAATCGCATGATGTCCACGACCATGTGTCGTTATAGCTGATGCATCCCATGCTGCATCGACGTTACTTAATAGAGGTTTCAGGCTTTGTCCTTCGAGATGAGCTGGAAAGGGTATATCAACAAGATCAAGGATGGTTGGATAGATTGAGAGGTAGTCCACAGGACGTTTACAAACAGTTCCGGCAGATGTAAGACCCGGCACGCGCCAGACCAATACCGTCCGCGTTGGTTCTTCCCAAAGAGCAAACTTTCGCCAATGTGACTTCTCACCGAGGCTCCACCCATGATCGGACCAGAGGACAACAAGCGTATCATCTCTATGTCCTGATTGTTCGAGCCCCTCGAGCATGCGGCCGACTTGATAATCACAAAAAGCACATGTCGCTAAATACGCCTGCACAGCCTCCTTCCAACGACCACTTTTGAGGATATCTGCATGGTCACCATTCGCTTTAGCCATCTTGAGCCCAGCGTTTGGAATATCATCTAGATCATCAGATTTCCACGGCGGAAGTTGAATGGATTCAAGTGGAAACAAGTCAAACCACTTTTTTGGCACGCTGAAAGGCATATGAGGCTTCACAAGACCGCATGCAATAAAAAATGGCTGCTGCCTTTTCTGTTGAAGCTTTTCAATACACCAATTCACCACCTGATGATCTGGCATATCTTCATCACGACCATCAAGTGGATAAAATCGAATGCCTCCTACTCCATCATTTTTTGCCTCTGGATGCCGTGCTGGAGAAGCAATGCGCCCATCAAAGTACTCATCCCAGAATCCTCCACGTTCTTGACCGTGATAGATTTTGCCAGCACCATAGACACGATACCCGTGTTTCCCGAGGCACGAATTCAATAACTTGTCTTCTGAAATACCGACATGCCAGTTATGTGGATTGAGATAACATCCTGTTGTACTTGGACGCATCCCCGATAGAAGCGATGCACGAGAAGGATTGCATGCTGGGGCTGTACAGTATGCATTCGTAAATGTCACACCGGATGCAGCCAATCGATCAATATTGGGTGTTTTCGCCTGAGGGTGTCGACCAAGATGACCAACCCAATGATTCAGGTCATCAATCGCAATAAAAAGGATATTTTTGGGGTGTGCTGCATGAACCATTCGCTCATATCCACACATTCCTCCAATCACAAGAGCGATTGCAGCTATCCTGACACACCACTGGTTCATCATGTGTTTCCTTTCTGAGCACCACAAAAACGACTGTCTACCCGAAACTCTTTTGCCTCGTGTACGCATATGACAACCATTCGTCACGTCATACATACCTACCATCAGATTTGGTTTTGATCACCGGTGCAAGAGACATTTCAAGAACTCTTTTCTACTTCCAAGCGTCTGTATGGATTTATAATATGTGTATGGCATCGTGTAGCCTCATGATCAACGAGGGTGACTGCTACTAGCTTGTTGAATAAAAAGATTTTTTACTTTGCACTCGACGACTGAAGCGAAAGCCGATCTGGCTCTCGCAGACCATTTCCTTTTTGGTCTTTGAGTTTATCACCAAGATCAGTCCGTGCTTGTTGAGCTATCTGTTCAAGACGCTTTACGATATCCGGATGGTCTTTTGATATATCCTGAGTTTCACCCGGATCTTTTTTCAGGTCAAAAAGGACCTTTTTGATTTTTTCTTGGGTGTATCGACCAGGAATTCCATCCTTGCCTACAACCTGTCCCTTCATCGTTCGATAGCCATGTGGGAAAAACAATTTCCATTGACCCTCTCGGACTGCCTGGAGTTCATTAACTTTGTAATAAAATAGATAGACATCAGAATCCGAAGCTCGACGGTTCTTACCAAAAAGAATGTCTAAACGATCATGTCCATCGATTCGTTTCCCGTGAAGTCTACAAGAGCCTGTCTTATCTTCCGCAAGTGGTTTTCCTGTTAGCCGTGCAATTGATGGTAGGATATCGATTGTCATGAGTGGCTCATCACTCACCGTGCCTGCAGGAATACGACCTGGCAGTCGTGCAACAAAAGGCACGCGTACACCTCCTTCAAATGTTGTGCCTTTACCTTCCCGAAGCAAACCTGCTGTCCCGGCATGATTTCCATATGAAAGCCATGGACCATTGTCGCTCGTAAAGAGAATGAGCGTGTCATTGATATGCCCTGTTTTTTCAAGGGCCTCCATCACAGCGCCAACAGATGCATCGATTTCGGATATCACATCGCCATACAATCCGCCAGGATTTTTTCCTTGAAAATCCTGACTGGCAAAGAGTGGCACATGCGGCATCGAATGTGCCAGGTAAAGAAAAAAAGGTTGTCCGTTGGCAGCATTTCCTGCTTTCTCGATAAACTTTACGGCCCTCTCGGTGTACCGCTGAGTGAGTGTCTCCTGATCTGCAGGGGTTACTTCAGCGTCGATGATTTTATCATTTTCTACCAATGGTAATGGTGGATAGGTTCCTGGCTTAGCCTGTGGGTGGTGTGGCCACATATCATTTGAGTATGGCAAACCAAAATACTCGTCAAAGCCATGATGTATTGGAAGG
Organism: Planctomycetaceae bacterium; assembly: GCA_902629495.1. Next base: position 17,148 of record CACORA010000005.1, on the reverse strand, counting down.
AATTGTGCATGATGGCCAAGATGCCATTTGCCGACGATTCCTGTTCGATATCCACGCTCCTTGAGAAGTTCTGCCAACGTTGTTTCGGAAGCTGCTAAACCATGTAAGCTTTTTGGACCAAGTGCACCGTGAATTCCAAGACGGTTTGGATAGCAGCCGGTGAGAAGTGCTGCCCGTGAAGCAGAGCACACAGGCTGAGCAACATGGAAATCCGTCATACGGATTCCCTCACGAGCCAACCGATCGATATGAGGCGTGGCTGCATATGTTCCACCAAAACAGGCTGGGTCACCGTACCCCATATCGTCCGCGAATATGATGACGACATTGGTCTGTTTCTGGTCGGTGACAGCACGACCCGCACGAGTGTCCAAACTGCCCTTTCCTGAATCCTTCTTTCGCTTTGCTGGTCTTTTCTTGGCAGCCTGTGAGAGTTGTCCGTCACTCGCAGCTAACTGCATGCATTCGTTATTAATGGCATTCCATTTTTGCTCAAGCGTGGCGACGGTATGTGGATGCACAGCAGCAAGATCGTGGGTTTCGGTGCGATCGTGGGAAAGGTCATACAATTCCCATGGCTCATCCTTTGCAGCCACAAGCTTCCAATCTCCATGGCGAACTGCTCGATGTCCGCCATGGCACCACCACAGACTCTCGTGTGGAGGTGTGGCAACAGGATTTGTGAGGCATTGGGCAAAGCTCTTTCCTTGCATTGGATGCGGCACGTTCCCATCACCGACTGAGCTGATGTCCTGAACACCAGCAAGTTCAAGAACTGTTGGAGCAATATCAATAACATGAACGGGCTGCGTCCGCAGAGCACTCTTTGACGAAATCCCACCTGGCCAGTGTGCGATCCAGCTCGTTGCAATACCTCCTTCGTGAACCCACGTCTTATGACGACGGAATGGGGTGTTCGCACAACTTGAAAAGCCTGGACCAAGACAGAGATAGGTACCTTGTGACCCAGGAGGCAGTGCAGAATCATGCCCCTTACCACGAACCATAATTTCCGCCGAGGCGCCATTATCACTCAGTGCAAGAATGAGGGTATTTTCCATCGCACCCATCACCTCAAGCTGTGAGACAATATTCCCAATTGCACGATCCATCATCTCAATCATTGCTGCATGGATAGCCATTTTTGTAGCCTGAAAATCTTTTTGTCTTGAAGAAAGCTTTTTCCATGGCAATGGTCGATTCACCTCACCTGCACCCAATTGCTTGATAGCTTCAGGAAAGTCATATGGGGGTCCGACATCTGGTTCCAGTGCCGATAAGTCCGCCTGAATCATTCCACGCTCAACAAGTCGCTGATACCTTGCCTGCCTCAAGACGTCCCATCCTGCGAGATAACGATCTTTGTACTTGGCAATCACATCCTGAGGAGCATGAAGAGGAAAATGTGGAGATGTGAAAGCCACGTAACTAAAGAATGGTTGATCGGCATGATTGAGAGCATGCTGTCGAAGACATTCGACAGCATGTGCACCGACTTCAGTGGTCACATAAAAATCTTTCGTTTCTCCAATGGGCTCGCCATCAACCGATATACCTTTTGGATCAAAAAAATCATTCTGACCTCCTTCAATCTGCAAGGAATGCTGAAATCCTTGTTGCCGCGGATCGCCATCAATATGCCATTTTCCAGAGTGATATGAGCGATAGCCAGCAGATACCAGTCGTTCTGGAAGCAGCTTCGCCCATGCAGGTCGTTTTCCTCGCCCTCCACCATTAATACCCGGCGATGAATCACGGCGGATTGACTGCGCATAGTAGCCAGTCAAAATCGCTCCCCGCGTTGGCCAACATCTGGCGGTGTTGTAGCCCTGCGTAAATCTGAGGCCGTTATGCGCCAAACGATCAAGATTGGGAGTGTCTATTTCTCCGCCATAGCACCCGGCATCCGAAAAACCCATATCATCAGCTAAAATAACAATGACGTTGGGTGGCGTGACTGCCTGCGTAGCATGGGAAGAAGATATCCAAAACGCGACAACAACAAACCACAGGCTTCTTACGCACTGCATCAAAGTCATTTTCTCTTCCTTTTCTTTTCGTCGAATTCGACTAAGGGTCGCAGCAGATCATATGGGCAATCGTCTTGAGGTAGAAGAAATACTCTTGATCATTCTCTCAATGTGTCAATAAATGCTTGATAGGCAGGTTTTCGTTTATCCGAATTCATAGAACGAATTTTCAAGAGTGATGGTCGAAGAGTTGTTGACCAATTTGGTTCGTTTCTCATCTTTTCATCTGCCTGAGCTCGTAACGCATCATGATTGTCACCAAGAGCGATGGCAGCAGCTGGAAGGACACTCCGCACATACTCGTTTGACTGAATCGTTGGATTTGGTTCACTGGGAGCATCAATCTGGCCAAGAGACCAGCGAATACCAGAGTGGATGTGCGACTGAAAAACATCATTTTCCCACGTATCTCGATTGTGCCCAAGATTGGTGTAGAAGACTCGACCTTGTCCGTAGGTACGAATCCATGATACCGGAACATGCCACGGCTCTTGTGGCGAACTTGCTGCCATGTCTATGGACAGTAACACTCGGAGATCTGAAGGATTAAAGCGATCATCATACTGATAAATTTCATCTTTCCAGCGAAAACGCTCTGGAAACATTTCGACAACAGGGTGATCTATCTCATGATTCACAAAACCATGTTCTCCACCTCCACCCCATGGGTGTCCAGCAAAACTCCCACCTATCATTTCAACATACGCATCGGAAGACTTCAGCGTATCAGTCGCAGCATGCATACCAACAAAAGACTTCCCAGACTGTAGCCACTTAAGAAAACCCTGGAGATCTGGGATAGGAAGATTACCAGTAGTATTAACAAACATGACGCCATCAAAATCGTCTAATGTTGATTTTTGAAAGGCTGTCGCAAATTGATCCTTCAGTGTTTGCTGCCACGGAGCATCCTGCAGCTGAAAAGCTTTTTTTGCCTCGTTATAGTCTTCTTGCTGTTTCGACCACTCTTCATCCGTGGTCGCGGGCTTGCGTTTTGGTGCTCGCGGCCGTGATGGACGGTCTGGAGGGAGACGCAAAAATATAGGATGAAACAGTCCACTTTCACGTCCAATTTTTTCAAGGACCGGCTCAGCTGATTCGATAGAGCCATGTCGAAAACCAGTGGTAACGGTGACCACTAAAAAACGTGCTGGCTTCGATGGCTGTGCACCCTCAAGTGATTGCAGATCCATTGCAAGAACAGCTAGATATACCCACAATAAAAAAAGATTTATCCGCATAGAATTGAGCCTCCGTTTTCTTCAGTGTGTATCAGATAGCTTTACCAATACACCACAAAGCGTCATGGGTGCGAACAAGGATCCTTCCCCCAACGCATACAGGTGTTGCAACAGTCATTTCCTCAATATTCCCAGAACCAAGATCTGTAAACAGTGCTGTCTCATCAGGCGTCTTAGGGAATGCCAGAATCCATGATGAGCCATCCTCACGAGTGATAATGACTTTCTGATCAACGATAATCGGAGATGCACTGTAGGCGTTGCGATTTTTAGGAAGATCTTTCTTTGCAATGGTCTTACCAGTCAGTGTTGAAATGCATTCCAGCCTACCCTTGTCCGTACAAACAACTGCGTCAGTTCCTCGAACCGCCGGTGTTGGCACATCTGCACCAAGATCATCACGCTCCCATGCAATATGCGTCTTGGTCACATCTCCACGACCACCACGACGAATTGCTGTAAGCGTTTTACCGCGTGCATAGGGAGCTATGATAAGATCGTTGGCTGCAACAGGCGATGCAATCGAACGAAAGAACTTTTCATTGTTTGGGTTGAGTCCACCAACGCGCCAAAGCTCTTGGCCGTTCAATGCATTATGAGCCGTTACATGATCGGCACCCAAAACAACGATCAATTCATCGGGCTCATCAAGTTTTAAGTCTCCAGACAACACGATTGGTGTTGAGTAACTTTGGGCTGCCTCCTCAGGAGCACCAAGATTGCGGTCTACTTTCCAAAGAAGTTCACCGGTTTTCCGCTCAAATGCCACCACATAACTTGGGCCCGTCTGCATCACAGCAACGACAACGGACTGTTTCGTCAGAACCGGTGACGTGCCCAAGTCCCACCACAGAGTATCTTCCCCAAACCGCTCCTGCAGATTTGTATTCCATATCACCTCACCATCTTCAAGATTGAGACACGCAAGTTCACCACTTTTGTAATATACCCAAACGTGTTGCCCATCAGTTATTGGTGATGAATTACAGCCGGTTGCCTTCTTATGCTTGCCTGGCCGCTCCGAACCAAGCTTACGTTCCCAAATTTTTTGTCCATTGAAATCAAAACAGATTGCCACGTTACGCCCATCAACAGCACACGTGATCACAATGTGATTGCCCCATACAGCAGGTGTACTGGCTCCTAGTCCGGGCAACGGAACATGCCAGATGACATTCTGTGTTTGGCTCCAAGACGTTGCATACCCTGAACCATGAGCGTGTCCATTGAGTGTTGGACCCCTCCAATTAGGCCAATTGTCTACTGCTTCGTGATGAGGTGTTGTCTTTTTAACTGGGTAAATGCCAGATCGCACCGATCCTGTTCTTACCACGAACGTGTTTCCCGTGGCCCATCTTTCATCCGTCTCTGAATGCACCTCAGCGGAGGATGAACTCCGATCCTGTTTCTGATCACCGTTCTCTGTCAGCGGATGTGCCTGCACACCGCCAACACCGAAGATCAATAGATTGGATAAAACACTTACAACAAAAAAACAATATATTTTTAATTGACTCTTCATAAAAACCCAGCCGTCAGTCTCTCCAGTTAATTTCAAATAGTGATAAAGAGTTTCGCACGGCGCTCTGAACAATACAATCACTCTTATTGTGACGCTTCGAGAAGAGAGATGCCAATAAATCCTCACGTTGATGAAGGCAGTGTATTCTCAACATTGCAGTGTGTCTTTGCGTCTGCTTCAGGCTGATGCAATTTACCATGATGACGTTTTCGTGGTCACCGATTATCCGCGACCTCATAATACGGTACAGATGATCCCTCTCTTCATAACTGGGGATATGAACTATGGCATACCTTCAACCAGATATATCCCGAGAGACGTGGACTCGCAGCAACAACTGGCAGAAAGTTGTGACAAAACCGTGCACGCGCCCATTGAGAATAATGGAGAGCATCACCACCACTTACCATCAAGCCAGAATCGCCTTGATTGGATCACCCCCGTCACCGATCTTGAACGGACGTCCATTCGGAGCAAAGAACTCCTTGTCGTGTGGTAGTCCAGCTGCTATGGCAATCGTTGTATTGAAGTCTTGTATGGTGACCGCATCCTCATCCGGATGGAAGCCACGCTCGTCAGAAGTGCCATAGGTTGTACCACCCTTGATTCCTGCTCCGGCCAGCACACAAGAAAAGACTGCAGGGTGATGATCACGACCAGCATTTTGGTTGATGCCGGGAGACCGCCCAAACTCAGTGCCTAGCACGACAAGGGTTTTTTCGAGCATGCCGCGCTCGGAAAGATCGTCTAGCAAGGCTCCCATCCCAGCATCAAGAGCACCGACATTTCCTGGCAAACTATCAAAGATGCCACGATGCATATCCCATCCACCAGACTCAACCTCAACACATCGCACACCAGACTCGATTAATCTTCTTGCCAGCATACAGCCCTGGCCAAACCTGGATGTACCGTAGCGGGAACGAATATTTTCTGGCTCTTTTGAAAGATCGAATGCTTCAAGATCAACACTCCCAAGCAATCGCGTCGCATCTTTATACATCTGATCGTACGCCGCAATTTGAGGGCCTTTATGTGTTTTCTTGAAATCCTTATCAATCCGCTCTGCTAATGAAAGCCTGTGTTTGAACTGTTTATCGGAGAGATAGGACGGCTGAACTGTATTTTCCAAACCGAGCTTTGGATCAGCGACGGGAACAGGCGTCAGAGACGCATCTAGAAAACCTGCACCTGGATGCTCATTGCCATTGCCAACAAGTACATACCCCGGAAGATCTTTGCCTTTGCTTGTCTTCCCTTTCACATTCAGTGTCCATGAACCCATTGAAGGATGCACAATGCTATTGAGTTCGGAGTAACTCGTACGCATGAGATAGGTTGCCTGTTGATGCGCTCCAGTTTCTGCTGTCATCCCACGAAGCACTGCAAGACGATCGGACATGCCGGCAAGGTTTGGGAGGTATTCACCAAAAAGTACTCCTGGTGTCTTTGTTTTGATGGCCTTTGTTTCACCCTGCTCTTCCCGTCCAGGTTTTGGATCAAATGTATCAAGATGACTCATTGCACCACGCATCTGCAAAAAGATCACACTGATATCGCTGGCTGCCACATCAGCTGCCAGGCCAAGCGGGACTCGTCCTCCCACCATGTCGAGCACGCTGACACCAAATGCCGCTCCGGCCATCCGTCCAAATAGTCCGCGACGCGTCAGACTCTGGTCAATGGGATACAAACCTGACATGTTTACCTCCAATACCCAAGCAAAAACTCTTGATAACTATTGTTATTGAATAAATATGAATTCACGTGTGTTTAAGAGCGCCCAAATCAAATTGCCATACGCTGCAGCCCGCTCATCACGTGGAAATGAATCAATCTCCATACGAGCCAGCCGCCGCTCTTCAAATGTCGGTGGATGAGACAACAAGGACATGAATATCACCGTGATGACTTCATTGTCACTTTTTTTCATAGCGGCCAGTACATTGTCGTAGATAACAGACCCAACTTCCAACATGCTATGGGTAATGGGACCGTTGAACATCGTGAGGATCTGCGGCACCGTTGCCACCGTACGTGACCCCTCAATAACTTCTCGATCACTCTGACCAAACTGTCGTAAAAAATGCCCGAGTGGCAGCGGCGTTGGTATTTCACTTGCGCGAACAAGCAACTGGCCCTTGTAGCCAACCTTTTGTTGAAGCGAACGCATCTGTCTTCCACGACCAAATTCACCGTTAAATTTTTGGTATTGAGTCGATGCAGACTCGAATGTCGCTTTTGAGAAATCCACTCCAGCGGACTGGGCAATTTCATTCGCCGTAGGCCTCTGCATACCCCATGCGTTATACGCAACGAGAGTCACGATTGAATCCCAGAGCTGCTCAGCAGTCATTCGCCTGAGCGCGGGAGCAGTAAACCGGAATGGTGTTCCTTCCGATGGATCAAACACAACTGCTTCTCTTTGATAGACATCCGTTGAAACAAGAATTCTGACAAACTCACGAAGATCAAAGTCAAGCCGAATCATTTCATCGGTGAGATGTTCAAGAAGTTCTGGAAGAATCGCAACATTTCCATCCTGAAAATCATCGATCGGCTCAACAATGCCAATCCCCATGATTTTCTTCCACATCCGATTCGCAATCATTCGGGCAAATTGTCGGTCACGAACAATCCATGAGGCCAATTGTTCTCGTTTATCTTTATCCTTTGCGTTTGCTGGTATTTCACCCCAGAGCACTTTCGGGCTCACAACCGCTAAGGGTTTCGCATCGTCGTACTGATAATCGTGCGGAAGTTTGAGAGGCGCTTCTTTGAAGCTCACGTTTGTTGTATTCGCTTGTATAAACTGAATAAAACCGGCTGGGCTTTTATTGTTTTTCACAGCGTCTGCCCGAGCTTCCTTGATGAGCTTTTGCGGGCTTCCAGAGCCACTCATGCTCATCATGCTTTTGCCATTACCACCACGCAGTTTGGTTCCAGATAAAAATGCTGCCAGTTCATAAAATTGATGCTGCGTCCAGTCATCAAATGGATGGTCGTGACACTGTGCACATCCAATCTGCTTTCCAAGAAGAACACGAATAGTGTTATCCACATAGGGTAACGGCATGCCCGAATCACGTAATTGAAAACCAACGGCAGGGTTTTCCCACAGAAGACCATCGGCCGTGAGCATCTCGTGGACCCATGTATTGTATGGCTTATTAGAGGCAATCGAGTCCTTGACGTAGAAAAGATATGGCTCAAACACCAGATTCCGTTGTGGTCGTTCCACAAGCCTCAGAATATCTGCCCAAAAGTTGTAGAAATGGCTGACATACGCAGGGCTTTCAAGAAGATAGTCAATCAACTCACCACGATCACGATCACTATCAAGAAACGCCTTGACTTCGTAATAACTTGGGATTCTTCCACCTAACTCAAGAAACACGCGACGAAGAAACTGCTGGTCGCTGAGAGGCGTTGACGGCTTGACCTCTTTGTCCGCCCAGTGAGCAGCTAAGAGTTTATCTATTTTCTTTGCCGCCTTTTGGATGTCAGGACGGGTTGAACGATCAACTGGAGCCACCTCTATCACTTTACTGGATAGTGGGGTGCGCACGGCTTCAGGAAGCTTACTTTTCGGCGGCTGAGGCTTCTTCCATTTCCCTTGATATTTCTGCGCAGAGGCAATACCACAGGAAAACAGAAGGACAGCCGCCACACAAAGTGTGACGACTGTCTTCATCCTGCTGAAGTATTGAACTGAAACGAAGTGGCTCATCCTCACCTCCAAATGATTGACGCATCGTGACATTGGATCGCTCATTCAACCTTCTCTATGTATGTATGACAAACCAAACCAATTATTTCTTCTTTTTCTTGGCTGAAGCAATGGCGGTCTTAAATTCCTCAAGAGAAACCTTGCCATCACCATTTGAGTCCATTCTGTCGAATCGCTTCTCCATACCTTCTTTTTTGTCTCCCTTGACAGCAGACAGAAACTCCTCCTTTGAGAGCGAGCCGTCACCGTCCTTATCCCGTTTTTTGAAAACTTTTTCTGGATCCATCTTTGGCTTTTCATCAGCCGCATAGACGGAAGCAGTTGTGAACAACAAAACGGCCATGGCTGCCATCAGGCAAGAAAATACTGTCTTAATCATAGATCGTTCTTCCTCATAAGTAAAAGAAACCAACAAAATGGCTATCAGGACTGACGCCCCCAGACTGAAGAGCGTATTCTTAAAACGGTATAAAATGCAAAAAGTTGCAGTTTTCTCCTTGGCTTTGATATTAAAAATCTTCTTTCCATGGTTCAGGAGTGACATTTTCTAATGTCATTTACACTGATTGTTTCTCGCCTTAAATACTGATTGTTTCTTACCATTATGCAAAAGGACCCGCAGGTCAGTTGATGGTGTAAAATGAAACGACCCCACTGATCGATTCTTCTTTGGATCCGCGTTTGATGGATTTACCTTTCAGACGGCGATGTGGGTGTTCCCAACAGACTCTTTGGAGTTCCATGGCACCCTCACCCTGGTTTGTCCAAGTAACGGTCCACCGATCATTTTCCCTCTGCATCGAAAGGTTTTCTTATGAACCGAATATTCTGGGTACTGTGTTCTGTTGTGACATGGAGCATGGTGTCGGCCGCTGCGGATGATGGTATCTGGCGGCAACCGCTCGAAAAAATGCCTGTGATTGCTTCAAGCGACACTGATACAACCAGCTCTGGTGACAAACCTTCTTTTATCCTTCCAAATGGTTTTGCTGTTGAACGACTCTTTGTCGTTCCACGTGAAGAACTTGGATCTTGGGTATGTCTCACAACGGATCCAAAAGGCCGAGTCTTAGCAAGTGATCAAGGTGGAAAAGGATTAGTACGAATCACCCCGGCTCCCATTGGAACATCCGACCAAACCATTGTTGAAAAAGTTCCTGCAAACATCACAGGCGCCCAAGGAATGTTGTGGGCGTTTGATGCTCTATATGTTGTTTGCAATGGTGGAACAGGCAGTGGACTCTATCGGGTCACTGATACAGATCATGACGACACCCTTGAAACCGTTGAAAAACTTCGTGAATTTCAAGGTGGTGGTGAGCATGGCCCTCACAATATTCTTCTGTCTCCTGACGGCAAACGCTTATTTATTATCTGCGGCAATCACACAAGTATTCCCTTTGATGTCACGGATATTACTAAGCCACAAACAATGGGTGGTATTCGTGACTCTCAGCGACGTGTTTCGCTTGCCTCTGACGGTACAAGTCGGCTCCCGGCCAACTGGGATGAAGACCTCATCATCACACGGATGTGGGATGGAAATGGTCATGCCGCAGGCAGACTTGCACCAGGTGGATTTGTCATCAGTACCGATCCAGAAGGGAACGCATGGGATGTATGGACCGCTGGGTATCGCAACCCATATGACTTTGCTTTCAATGCTGATGGAGAATTGTTTGTATATGACGCCGATATGGAATGGGATTTTGGTACGCCATGGTATCGACCTACTCGCGTCAACCATGCAACCAGTGGGAGTGAACTTGGCTGGCGGAGTGGTACTGGAAAATGGCCTATTGGATATCCGGACAGCTTACCTCCTGTTGTGAATATCGGACCAGGATCTCCGGTTGGTGTTGCTTTTGGCTATGGAACAAAATTTCCTGCTAGGTATCAAAAAGCTCTCTACATTTGCGATTGGACCTTTGGCACGATGTATGCCATTCACTTGGAGCCTGACGGTTCTACCTACAAAGGCACCAAAGAAGAATTCATGACGCGCACGCCACTCCCACTGACTGATATGACTGTGGGAAAAGACGGAGCCATTTATTTCGCTGTCGGTGGACGTGGCGGACAAAGTGAACTCTATCGAGTGATCTACACGGGCTCTGAATCAACCACTCCTGTCGATGCCTCCGATATTCTTCATCGGAAAGAGCGAAACGTTCGACACGCACTCGAAGAGTTGCATACGACTGTACGTGATCCTGAAAATGCTGTGTCGTTGGCTATACCACATCTCTCCAATCCAGATCGATTTATCCGCTATGCAGCCCGTGTCGCACTTGAGCACCAACCACTTGAACTGTGGCAAGAAAAATCCCTCGCAGACAAACAACCTCCATTAGCACTCATTGAGGCTGCCATTGCCGTTGCACGTCAAGCTGATCCAAAGGCCCAACAGTCTGTGTTGGAAGCCCTTGGTCGTATTGATCCGACAACACTCGGAGAATCTGAACTCATTGCACTCCTTCGAGCCTATGAACTCGTCATGATTCGACTTGGTCATCCATCACAAACGACGAAGCAACGGATTGCCAAGCGATTTGCACCATTGTTTCCCTCTGGTTCGTTTGATCTTGATCGTGAACTTTCATCCGTGTTGGTTGCAGTGCGTGCTCCGGGCATTGTGACACAACTTGTCAACCAACTTTCACAACCAACAAAAACTGCAGCTGCTACCAACCTCGCACCAAACGAAGACGATCTCCGCAGGCTTACTGAAAGAAATGCTCGTTACGGTGGTGCGGTACGAAGCTCACTGGATAATCGAGGTGACCTCTTACAACTTCATTATGCATATGTTATTCGCACAGTGAATGAAAAAGAGTTATGGACGAACACTGATCGAAAGCACTACTACGAGTGGTTTGCGAAGGCACGGAACTGGGCCGGAGGAAACAGTTACCGAAAATTTTTGTCAAATATTGAAAATGAGAGCCTTGCTCACCTGACCGATACAGAAAAAATGGCGCTGGAAACACTCGGCGTGCGAAAGCCTTACGTCCCTCCACCGCTTCCAAAACCACAGGGTCCTGGTCAGCCATGGACACTCGAAACTATTCTCACCGCTACCAAGAAAGGCCTTGGGCCGAAAACAAGAGATTTTCAAAAAGGGCAGCGGGCATTTGCGGCTGCTCGATGCATCGTATGCCACCGGTTTGGTGAAGATGGTGGTGCAACTGGTCCTGACTTGACCCAGGCTGGTGGTCGTTTTCAGATCAAAGATATAGTTGAAGCCATTATCGACCCAAGTAAGGTTGTCAGTGATCAGTACAAATCAAGCATTGTTCAAACCGCTGATGGGAAAGTCATTACCGGTCGAATCATTTCTGATAATGATCAACACATTATCATCGTGACAGATCCTGAGGATGCCACAAAGTTTGTAACCATTCAAAAAAATATGATTGAAGAGATCTTTCCGGGCACAGAGTCACTCATGCCAAAAGGTCTTCTCAATCAACTCAATGAAGAAGAAGTGCTTGATCTATTGGCATACACCCTTTCGAAGGGAAATAAACGAGATGGCCGCTTCCGAAAGAAGAAATAAGACATCCCGTATCGTCTGTTGTGCGTGTATGATCACCGTCCTTTTTCAGGGCTGGCACGCAAATGCTTTGGATTTTGTTCATGAAGTAGCCCCTCTCCTGAAGAAGAAATGTGGTGAGTGTCATACAGGCGATGCCCGCCAAGGTGGCTTTTCTATTAATACACGGGAAGATCTTCTCAGAGGTGGGGACTCCGAAATCCCCGGATTTATCTCAGGTGACTCAGACAACAGTGAGATTATCTCTCGCGTAACCAGCCACGATCCCGATTACCGCATGCCGAGTGACAATGATCCCTTATCACCCCAAGACATAAATCTTCTGAAGACATGGATTAACGAGGGTGCCACCTGGGAAAATGGTTTTGTCTTTGAAACAGACACGTGGGAACCACCTTTGAAACTCCGAGGAATTGTTTTACCTCCCATTCAAAACGGTCGTACGAACCCGGTTGATCGAATCGTTGATCACTATTTTCAAGAAAAACATATTCAGAGACCACCACAAAGTGATGACCGTACATTTCTTCGACGCGTGAGTCTCGATCTCGTTGGACTGCTCCCTCAACCAGATGTCGTGCAATCATTTATTGCAAGCACGAACCGCAACAAACGTCATCGTTTTGTTGAGGAACTCTTGAGTGACTCAACAAAACTGCAGTATGCGGAACATTGGCTATCATTTTGGAATGATCTTCTTCGCAATGATTACAGTGGCACTGGCTTTATCACAGGCGGCCGCCGACAGATCACAACATGGCTGCACAGATCACTGATGGAAAATAAACCATATGATCAGTTTGTTCGTGAACTTATTGCTCCAACTGATGAGTCGAGAGGTTTTATTGATGGCATCGTTTGGAGAGGAACGGTCAACGCAAGCCAAACTGTCCCTATTCAATTCGCTCAAAATATTGGGCAGACTTTTCTTGGAATCAATCTCAAATGTGCCAGTTGTCATGATTCTTTTGTTGACCGCTGGACACTCAAACAAACATACGATCTGGCCGCAATCGTTTCGGACACACCGCTAGAGTTACACCGTTGTGAAAAAGCAACTGGCCGCATAGCACGTCCAAGTTGGCTGTTTGATCAGTTGGGACAGATTGATGCAGATGCGTTACCGTCGGAGAGGCTTATACAGCTCGCTACACTTATAACGCACTCAGATAATGGTTGGTTGTCTCGTAATCTCGTCAACCGACTCTGGGCTCGACTGATGGGACGGGGTCTTGTCCACCCAGTCGATGCTCTTCGAATGCCCCCTTGGAGTGAAGAACTCCTCGAGATACTTGCCCATGAGCTTGTGGATTCTCATTGGAATATCAAGCACGTGCTCAACATCATTTGTTCATCTGAAATATATGGTGTTGCAACACCGGCGATCCAAAATCTTCCCAAACCTTCTCAATATATTTTTCAGGGTCCTTCGCCACGTCGCATGACTGCTGAGCAGCTGAGCGATGCTATTTGGCAACTTACTGGATCAGCACCCAAAAAATCTGATGCGGTGGTAACACGATTTGAGCCATCTGACACAACGGTCATTGAACCAACATCAAAGTGGATCTGGTCCAATGCATCCGCTTCTGCTCAGTCAGGCGAGAAACGTTCGTTTAGGAAAATAATCGATTTGGAAAAACAACCCGAGCATGCAATTGCTGTCATCGCTACAGATAACGAAGGTACTCTCTTCATCAATGGGGAAAAAATTACAGTGAGTCATGATTGGTCTAATGCCTCAATGACGGTGATTACCAATGTGCTGCACCAAGGGAAAAACACTGTCCTTGTATCAGCCGCAAATGGTGCGGCAGGTGGTCCTGCTGCACTTCGTGTCGAGATCGCTATAAAAACTCCAGGCCATACCATTCAGGCCTACGGTACTGATGACACTTGGCAATGGACCACTGCCGCACCAAATAAACGTGGACGGTTTGCAAAGAATAATGATATTGCATGGGCGCCTGCTGTTATTACCAAAACACAGTCCATATGGAAAACAGGCGAGAAGAGTTTTCGAGCATCTCTGCAATATGTTTTTTCTCCAGACACCATTCCAATGGTGAGAGCCTCACTCATTAAGGCCACTCCGCTTATGTCAGCACTTGGACGCCCAAACCGTGATCAGGTCGTAACAAATCGACCAACACAGCTGACGACACTCGAGGCTCTTCAACTCAGCAATGATGCATCCCTGAACGGCGAATTTCTATCTGGGGCTTCAAAGCTTTTTTCAACGTATGGTCCAGATTCAAAAGCTATTATTGAGAGAGTATTCTTAACGGCACTCACACGTTTACCAACACCTGCAGAATATGCTGCAGCATCCGATCTTCTAGGAGCAACATGTCGTGAGACAAACATTGCTGATTTGATGTGGGCCATTGTTATGCTTCCAGAATTCCAGCTTATTCGATAAAGAGACTATCGCATGCAAACTCGACGTGACTTGTTATTGAGCCTTGCCAGTGCTGCTTCAGCAACACTGGCACTCCCTGAACCAAAATGTCTTGCACAAAAAACCAATGGACAAGCAGTGACACATCCTGCCCCAACTGCTGATGCCATCATTGTTCTTTGGATGGCTGGCGGAATGGCCGCTCCTGATACCTTTGACCCAAAGAAATATAAACCGTTTGAACCAGGTTTAGCCGTTCCCGATGTCATTAGCACCTTTCCTGCCATACCAACATCCATTGATGGAGTAACAATCTGCAACGGGCTGCCACACATTGCAGGGATGCTCAACCGAGGAACGCTTATCAGATCACACGTACAGCCTGACCTCGGAAGTATTCTTCACTCACGACACCAATACCATTGGCATACTGGCTATATCCCTCCGCAAACCGTTGCATGTCCTCATATTGGTTCGTGGATAAGTCGAGTGCTGGGCTCACGAGATGCTGTTATGCCAGCCTTTGTAAACATTGGGCAGCGCCTGGAAGGTATTGGTGAAAATGAAGAGATTAAAGCATTTACGACAGGTGGTTTTTTTGGAAGTGAATTTGGTCCAATGAATCTTCCATATCCAGAGCAAGCTGCTTTAGCTGTTCGTCCGCCAAAGGGCATGGATGGACAGCGTTTTGCTTCCCGCTACCAGCACTTCAAAAAACTACTGCAGTCATCTCCCCACGCTGCCTTCACAAGTGATTACCATCAGCAATCAATGCTCAACAGTCTTGAAAAAGCACATCGACTTCTTGGTTCAAACGAGCGAGAAGCATTTGACATAACTCGTGAGCCGAAAGACGTTCAAGAGCGTTATGATACTGGCCGATTCGGTCGTGGTTGCCTGCTCGCTCGTCGTCTTGTTGAACAGGGCGTACGCTATGTCGAAGTAACGACGGAATACATACCATTCAAACATTGGGATACCCACGAGCGTGGTCATGAGACACTCATCCGGATGCACAACGAAATTGATCGTCCGATTGCCACGTTGATACAGGATCTTGAAAAACGTGGGTTGCTTGATCGAACCCTTGTTGTCATTGCAAGTGAGTTTAGCCGTGACATGATTACCGAAGGACAGCCTGGATCGACAGCGAATGATCAGGCGCGGTCACCAAAAGATTTTTTGCAGAAGCCAGAACATTATGGTCAACATCGCCATTTCACTGGCGGTTCAAGCGTTGTCCTCTTCGGAGGTGGTATAAAGCAGGGTTGTGTATACGGAAAGACTGCCGATGAACGACCATGCATGGCCATTGAAAATCCTGTCACGATCACTGACCTTCATGCCACGTTGTTTACCGCCATGGGCGTGAGTCCCAAAACAGTCTATGACGTTGAAAGTCGTCCCTTTTATGCAACTGAAGATGGTAAGGGGCAGGCTATCGAGTCTCTCTTCGCCTGAGGCAGAACATCTACCCGTTTTGTTCTCTCATCTCTGCATCCTAGGGAACGGATACTTCTCGAGAAGCCGGTACGACACCAGCATCCTGATCTTTTGCTTTTCGACTCCCTGCACGTGGTCGTGTCAATTCATCAATTTCAGCCTGCGTGAGGGTTGAGGGCGGGAGCGCTTGTCCTTGTGAACGTGGCGTGTTGTGCTGCCCGACGGGAGACTGGCTTGTACCAGCAAGATAATTATCGATCGCGGCTCCACCACGGAGGTGTGTAAAATGCCGGGCCATCTCAATACGTTGTTTCTTCTCAAGAATATCTGCGTGAAGCTCAGCTTTTACTTCATCAAAACTGACATCTGCTGGTTTTGTATAGCCCTCGCAATATAGCACGAGGAATCGATCTGCTACTTGGATAACACCTGATAACTCACCTGTCTGGAGAGAAAATGCTTCTCGCTCCAGTGTTGGTTGACCACCGTATCGTTGAATCGGTGGAACCTCTCCACGCAGTGTACGACTTGTTGGATCAACCGAATAACGTTCGGCTAAGTCGCCAATCATCTCAACGGTGAGGTTTTGTCTAGCGAGTTGCCAAACCTCTTGGGCCCGTCTCTGAGTATCCAAAACTATCATGCGGCAACGTGAACGAGCACCAAATGTCGCCTCGAACGCCCTATCAAGATCCTCACGTGTCACCGGAACAGGACCTAACAATTTTTTGAGTGCAACTGTAGGCCAAACAATATCCTCAATGTAGTAATCAAGAGATGCTTTCTCTTCCTTCGCAACTCTCTCAAGCCACGCTGCGGTATCTGCTGACCCATCAGACTTACGAAAACCCAATGACTCAGCCGCACGAATGATTTCAGCATCAATGTCGCTCTGCGTTACTTTCTTTCGCTGACGTTGCAGTGCCTGATTGACAATGGAGCGCGTAATGAGAATCTCAAGAACCTCCTCGCCATGGCGATCAACACATTCATCTTCTACCGTGCTAATCATAATCGCGACGCCATTGACCAATGCCGCAACACCGGGTTGTTCTGAACGTTTGACCGGATCATTCATAATGTTTTGTATGATGGCAGCATCTTGTTCCTTCCTAAAAACTTCTTTGGAGGCTCGACGACTTTTCTCCTCACGAAGTTCTTCCATAAGTCGTGGGCGCACCTCCGCTAGTGTCACATCCGCCGCAGGGAGTTTTCCTTCGCACTT
>CACORA010000004.1 GCA_902629495.1 Planctomycetaceae bacterium | reverse complement strand
GGCCTGACCTGATACGAACGTCCGCCTGTTCCGTCATTGGCATAACAGTAACCCCAGTAATCAAAACTTGTTCCATGTGGATTCGGACGATTGGCAGCATGGGGTGTAATGGCGAATGTTCGTGGATCAAATCGATACATCCCTGATTCACCAATGTTCAAGTTTGGCTTCCACGGTGTCTCATGGTTATGCACAAGAAAAATACCACTTTGCCAATAGATACCCCCATCCGGACCATAGATAAGGTTGTTTGCAGCATGATGTGTATCCGACGTACCCAACCCCTGCAGGAGTGGATAGCGAACATCAGCTACATCATCACCATCAGTATCCTGAAGAAACAGAAGATCTGGGCCGGATGTCACAACCACACCACCACCCCAGAATTCAAAACCAAGCGGATTGTGGACATGTGCAAAGATTTTTTTTCTATCAGCAACTCCATCGTGATTCTCATCTTCAAGAATTACGAGAGCGTCATTCATCTTCTTAAGTGGCTCCCACTTTGGATAGGTATTCCAACATGCTGCCCACAGTCGCCCCTGTGCATCAACCTGCATCTGCACTGGATTCGCGAAGCCTTCAAACATCTCCTCTGACGCAAAGACATTGAGTTCAAAACCATCTGGAATATTTATCTTTTTCAGACTCTCCTCTGGAGAAAGGTACTGGACACTCCCTTCCTTATCTTTATTTGAACTTTTACTACCTCCACCGACGTTTGAAATAACTGTCACCGGTGGCGGTACATTACTATCATTTGGTTGGATACGCTGACCATTTGCAGCCGCCCAAATGACGTCATCACGATTGGATGTCATGATGTCAAGCATAGTCAACTCATGCTTGAGCACCTCCGCATTGCTTTGACCATCAACAAATGTCAGGCCTGAGCGCGAACCCCAAATATCATTTCCATCGGTGGCACGATAGCGATTATGCCAGTGCCAGTTTTTATCGACGACCGCATCATAGATATCCTGAATTTCTTTTTTTGATGGCGAAGATTTCCCAATGAGGGCTTTGGATATGATGTCTGCTAAAATCCAATAGCCATCTGCATTGAGGTGAATTCCATTCAGTGTCAGTTGATTGCTATTCGATACAAATGCCTGAAATGTTGGCGAGTAAAGGTCGACAAAGGTTGCCTTTGTTTCATGAGCTGCTTGTCTGGTCGCCTCTGTAAAAGCGGCAAGATTAACATTGATCTGAGTGCCATTAGGGAGGTTCCTGTCGCCATAATATTGGTAGGCAATCGGACTAAAGAGAACAAATCGAGCTGCTACACCATCTTCTTTTCGAAGGCTTTTGTATTTCTCAATCAAGGACACAAGTTCGTTTCGGTAGGTGTCTCCGCCATCGGGGCCGGCAAAGGATTCGTTGTACCCGTACATAATGAATATGACATTTGGCGCAACGTGCTGGAGATATTCTTCATCATTCGTAAAGCCCTTATTTCGAGGACGCTTATTGACCATGTCTCCTGAGAAACTCATGTTTCGAAAGCGGACATTCTTTCCCTTAAGCTGGCTTTGCAAAACAGCTTCGACCCAAGGATCATGCTGCATGCGATCAGCAAGACCATTCCCAAAAATAGCCACGGTGTCATTCTTTTGAAATTGAAAGGGCTGTGGGTTGGAATCAGCCGTGATCGCTTGGGGTGCTCGAAGCACCATTGAGAAAATAATTAGAACACTACGAACAACTACTTTCGCGGACAAAGATGTTGATACTTTCATCACGTTGCATTCTCTCCAGAAGATTTTGCATATTGTCACTCAATACAACAGGTTTCAACAGTACGCTACAACGTTATTATAGCCTAGAATAAAAGGGTTATCCGTCAGACGTTCCATCGCGTGACTTGGTTATAGAATCTTCGGGGATTTGACGGAGCCGCTTATGCTCCAAACGCCTGAGATTATAGGCTGCAATCACTTCTTTTCGGCGAAGCGTACCAAGTATTTTTTGCTGATCCTCTGAAGCAACAACAGGGAGTTCATCAACATTGATAGCCGTGAATTTACCCAAGGCTGAATTCAGGTCTTCATCTGGGGTCACTGATACAACATCACTCTTCATCACATCTCGGGCATTTGCAATATGCCAAATCGTATCGTCATAAAGATACCCACGAACATCTTCTGCTGAAAAAATCCCAAGCATTTTTCCAGTTGCGTCAACAACCGGAAAATATCGTTGTGTCGATTCAGCCAACGCATGCACTATTTCGTCTAAGGTTGTTCCCTCATGGATAAGCTTGAGACGAGGACTTTGTTGATATACGTTTTCGACACGAATTCCTTCAAGCACATCAACAAAGAAATCACCTCTATGAGCTGGTGAATCCAATCGAGTTGGCACCTGTTTGAGATAAAGTGTTGAACGTCGTCCAAGTAAAAAAGTCAGTGTAGACACCCAGAGCGTTGGTAAGAGCAAGCCATATCCACCTGTCATCTCACTCACCATCAGAACTGTAGAAAGTGGCGCTCTGGCACACCCAGAAAAAAAACCTGCCATACCAACAATGGCAAATGCCTGCGGATGTGGCACAAGTTCAGGCATCCAAGTATGAAAAACCTGACCAACAGCTCCACCAACACACCCTCCGATAACCATTGAAGGGCCAAAGACGCCACCTGATCCTCCTGAACTAATAGTAAAAGACGTTGTCAAGATTTTTACTAGAGCAACGGATACTAATAAGAGAGGCGCAACAGTGAATTCACTCGCAAACATTTTTTGCAGTAAACCGTACCCACTACCAAGAACTGCAAGGGCATCATAGTCCTGCCCGAACGCTGACCATAAGGCAAGGCCTGTAAGTCCTGCCAATGCTGCGCCAACCATTGGCTTGATATGAGGAAAGATGGGTAACTTTTTAAATAGAGCGTGAACGCCATAAAACGTTTGGATATACAGCAAGCCAGCAAGAACGAGAATGACTGCCATGCATGCGTAGGGCACTAACTCCAATGGAGACTCGACTTCAAAAGCCATATGAGGACCGAATAAAGGCATAAAGCGAAGATCGCTCGGCAACCATAGGCAGAAAACCGAATACGCTATTGCTGAAGACATTGCTGCAGGCACAAGAGCATCACTCTCAATATCCGCATCACGGTAAAGAATCTCCCCCGCGAATACTGCTCCAGCCAGAGGTGCTCGAAAAATTGCACCTACCCCAGCTCCCATACCGGCAGCGAGCATAATGCGACGATCACGAGCAGGCAGCTTGAGAACTCCACCAAGAAATGAACCAAAGCCTGCGCCAATCTGCGCAATTGGACCTTCTCGACCTGCTGAACCTCCTGTACCAAGTGTAATGGCAGAAGCAATGGTCTTAATGATTGGAATACGACCTCGTATGTCACCCCTTTTATTATGAAATGCATCGATGGCAGCATCTGTACCATGCCCTTCAGCCTCAGGAGCGAATGTATAGACCAACACACCCGAAGCCAGACCACCAGCAGCCATCACTGCAACCAGCATCCATGGCTTAAATGGTCCATCCGTTTCAGGAAAAACAGTTCCCTCTGCCTCTGCCTCACCAGCATGAAAATGAGCAAGCCGACCCAGTGCAGTGTGCTGAACACTTTGCCCAATAATATGGAAACCAATGGCTCCAATGCCAGCAACCATACCAATCACAGCCGAGAGCAAAAACCATTTTCCAGTAGACTTCAGTTCAAGTCTTTTGATTGCCGTCAGCAGGTGATTCAAGTGCTCGCTCCGTTGTGAGAAAAAAATTGCTCTGTTTTGTTAGCCTGCCTCGAACACCCAAATATGTTTTCCTTGCTCAGTTTTTGTGAAGCGAATCACAAATCTATTTGCAACCGATTCTCTGGCCGTAGCAAACTTTCTCGAGCCAGCGGTCAAAACAATCATTGCCAGAGAAACTGGAAAAATTATTTTCATAACAATAAGCTCAGAGCAAGATCTTTAGTATGCGGCTCAGACTATCTCTTCTCAAGATGTGCACCTTGTTGTGCCCGACTTATTGAAAGTTCTCTCTAACACCCCTCTATCATTTTTGAGTAATTCGTTTCGAACGGAACAAATTGGTATCTGAAGACCACCGGTTTTCGCCCCCACATCTCAATAAAGACATCACTCATTTCGTTTTTGTCTATGTGTCTTACACTATTGTTTTGGACTACGTTGAACTTCCCTGCACAAATGTTTCACACATGACTTGCCTGGATCATGAAGCTGGCTGGCGATTTGAGAACTCCTATACAAGCCTGCCAAAACCATTTTTCTCTAGCGAACGCCCCACCCCAGTGAGATACGCAGGACTTACCCTCCTCAATCAATCACTCACCCATGATCTCGGATTGAATTTTGACATTCTTCAATCCTCAGGAGCATCAATATTTGTTGGGAATGAAATCCCAGATGGAGCAAAGCCTATTGCGCAAGCGTATGCGGGCCATCAATTTGGTCACTTCACAAATCTAGGGGATGGTCGAGCCATTCTTCTTGGGGAGCAGATCACATGTGACGGGAAGCGTTTGGATATTCAACTGAAGGGTGCTGGCCGCACAAAGTATTCACGCAGTGGTGATGGAAGAGCAGCTCTTGGGCCGATGCTCCGGGAATACATTATCAGTGAGGGAATGCATGCGCTGGGTATTCCAACAACTCGCAGCCTCGCCGTAGCAGCCACTGGTGAAACAGTATTAAGGACTACATCCTTACCAGGTGCTATTCTGACACGCGTGGCAGCAAGTCACATTCGTGTTGGGACATTTCAGTATGCTGCAGCTTTGGGTAATCATGAACACTTGTCGTCTCTCCTCGACTACACGATTCGAAGACATGATCCAGATTTGCTGTGCTCTGAAAATTCTGTCTTTCCATTTTTAGAATCTGTCATCGACCGTCAGGCTCAACTACTCGCCCACTGGATGCTGATTGGCTTTGTTCACGGTGTTATGAATACGGACAACATGGCTCTTTCAGGTGAAACAATCGATTATGGTCCCTGTGCGTTCATGGATGTCTACCATCCTGACACAGTTTTCAGTTCAATCGATCAACAAGGGCGATATGCATATGCCAATCAGCCTGCTATCGCTCAGTGGAATCTTGCTCGACTCGCGGAGAGTCTCATCCCGCTTGTTGGGAGCCCCACCGAACAGGCCATTGAACAACTTATTCCGATTGTCAACACATTTTCGGAGAAGTACAAAGCGTATCATCTTACCGGTGCCCGAAAAAAAATAGGCCTTGCAACCTGTCAAGAGAGTGACCTTGAACTCTTTGAATCGCTCCTGAACATCATGCAAGATACGCAGGCTGACTTTACATCGACGTTTGTAGAATTAGGCCATTCTCTTGAACACGACGCCTCACACCTAAGAATCATCGCAGCGCCTGCGTTCCGTTCATGGCGCACTCGTTGGCAACATCGACTTGACCAAGAACCAGGCTCTCATGAAGACGCTGCTGCACGCATGAAATTGGTAAATCCTGTGATTATCCCAAGGAACCACATCGTTGAAGAAGCTCTCAATGAAGCCGAGTCTGGTAGCCTGAAGGCTGTTCAGAGCCTCTTAGAGATCCTTGATAAGCCTTTTTCTGAAACAACCAAGAACGTCCAGTACCGAAACGGGAGTCCCCCGGGAAGTCCTTCTTATTGTACATTCTGCGGTACATAGTTTTCTTATTCATTGCTTCTTTCTTCCTTTTTCCAAATATCCTCATGCTCTCACATAAATATCATGGACTTGTTTTTTCGCTTGTCATGTCGCTTCTCATGTCTGGGCTGATGTCCCTTGTGATCACTGCTTTTCACACTGGGCTTCACCCCAAACTCATTCCTGCGTGGCTTCAAGCCTGGGGACTTTCGTGGGTAATCGCATGGCCAACAATCATTGTCGTATCTCCACTCGTCAATATTCTTGTCCAACTTATTGTGAAACGTGAAGATGATTCCACATCTTGACGGCATCTGTGATAACCGGCAGGTCCAGTGACCTCCGCGCTTGTGCAAATCTGTCACTCTGGAGATTCACCTGCTGTTCATGGCCTAATTGTTGTTGTCGAGACTGCGAGACCATAGACTAAGGACGAATGGAAAACCTGGCACCCTTCCTCCGGTATTATAAAGTTATGTTCTTGTATCGCTCATTGATCATTTTGATGTTGTTTTCTGCGAGTCTTTTTATTCTGGAGCACAGTAGTTGCGCTGAGGATACTCGCCCAAATATTCTTTTTATATTTAGTGATGATCACGCACCTCATGCAATCGGTGCATATAACGGTTGGCTCAAGTCGGTCAATCCAACTCCCTGCATTGACTCTTTGGCTTCTGAAGGTGTTGTCTTTCTCAACAGCTTCTGCACAAATTCAATTTGTGGACCAAGTCGTGCTGTCATACAAACTGGCAAGCACAGTCACAAAAATGGATTTATGAATAATGGCAATACGTTTGACTGGAACCAACAGACATTTCCAAAATTACTGCAAGCTGCAGGATATACCACTGCGATATACGGGAAGTCTCATCTGAAAGGCAAACCGCAGGGCTTTTCCGATTGGAAGGTACTTCCCGGTCAGGGGCTGTATTACAACCCTGACATGATCACTCCAAAAGGCACCACACGGATTGAAGGGCATTGCACCGACATCGTGACTGACCTGGCTGTGGACTGGCTCAAGCAAGGGCGAGAACAAGGCAAGCCATTCATGCTGATGGTGCAACATAAAGCCCCTCACCGAAATTGGATGCCTGCACAACGCCACCTCAATCTTTATGCAGACACTGATCTACCAGAACCCGACACCTTGTTTGATACCTGGGAAGATAATGCTCCGCCAGCGCGGTATCAGGAACTTGAGATTGATCGACACATGCATCTCAATTTTGATTTATTTGTTGATTTACTGCCATCCTTTGATGGCAATGCTATCCAAGGTCGACTTGATAAATCTGCCTGGCGGAATATGCAGCGAATGACCACTGCACAGCTTCAAGAGTGGCGAAAAGCATATGAACCACGCGACAAGGCCTTTCATGCTGAAAACCTTTCAGGAAAATCACTTGTCCGATGGAAATACCAGCGTTACGCAAAGAATTACCTGCGGTGCATTAAAGGAGTGGACGAAAGTGTTGGAACGCTGATGCAAACTCTCGATGACCTTGGATTAAGTGACAATACCGTTGTGATCTATTCTTCTGATCAAGGTTTTTATGTTGGGGATCATGGTTGGTATGACAAACGATGGATGTACGATGAATCAATGAAGATGCCCTTTATTGTGAAGTGGCCTGGTGTCACACAACCAGGAACATACAACGATGATCTCATTCAAAACTTAGACTATGCAGAGACCTTTTTGGAAATGGCAGAAGCCGAGATTCCTGACGACATGCAAGGCAGGTCACTTGTTCCACTCTTAGAGGGTGATACTCCCTCAGATTGGCGTACTAGCGTCTATTACCACTACTACGAATACCCGAGTGTTCATATGGTTCCACGTCATTACGGCATCCGCACAAAAAACCATAAGTTGATGCATTTCTACCAATTTGACGAGTGGGAATTTTATGATCTCGAAAAGGATCCCGATGAATTAATGAACGTCTATGGTGATAATGAGTACGCAACAGTGATTTCCAAGACCAAGGATGAGCTTGAGCATCTCCGTGCGTTTTATGATGACGATAGTGATGTGTCAGTAAAACCAAAGTCGTGGCAAATTGACATCCGTCGATCACAGGCTTCCAAAAACTAATCGTCGTGGCTTATGTCATTTGGGAGCATTGATGACAAGAGAACTCGGTGTGCTGTATGCAGTCGTGTTTCAAACACCTGCGATACCTCATCCGCAAAAGATGTGGTCATGCTTTTTGACAAAAAAAGGTTCTCAAACGGCAAAATAAGCAAAGTGTCTTTTGGGCACTGTAACGATTCTGTGCCGTCCCCGTTCCCTTTCTAGAGAAGATGTCACTTTGTAATACCCCCAAACGTACGTTTGATTCGTTTTTTTGTCGTACATTAATGGTCCAATTCAAAAGACTCGGCCACAATATTGGCAGTGGGAGATACTCATGTTTGTATGGCTGCAAATGAACCCCTTGCACAACCCATTTACTATTCGAGCACGTTACTTTTTTGCTGGAATGCTTTTCTTGAGCCTTGGGGTGATCGTTGTCACCCAGCCTTCGATCAAAGCAGATGACGCAAACAGCTCACGAAAGGAACTCTGGGAGTCGATACAGCGATCGCTCAATGAAGGGAAACCGAAAACGGCTGCACAGCTGTTGAAAGGCATTGAAGAGCAGGCACGTGCTAAAGAGGCGTGGGATGAAGTCGCTCGGGCAATCGCCACGCGGATACTGACTGAGACAGGAGATAGACCGCCTGATGATCCTGCACGTCTTATCCGCTTAGCAGAAGAAATTAAAACGGCTCCGCAACAAACACAACACGTACTTCATGCCATTCAAGCAAATTGGATCTGGGGATTCTATCAGCAAAATCAATGGCGTTATCGCACGAGGACACAAGGTGGTGCTGGTGGAACGGATCTCTCCAAAATATCTCAGTGGGACCTTCCGACCATCATTGCTGAAATTAGGAAACAATTTAAATCTGCACTTGGTGATTCCACGGATACCAAGAAAAAAGTCCTACAGTCTTTGCCCGTCACAGCGTGGGACGCACTGCTCCAAAAAGGTTCGATGTCTGATGCCTATCGTCCAACTGTCTGGGATGTCGTTGTGCACGATGCTCTTGTTTTCTTGCAGTCTGGTGAGCGAGGCCTCATCGCACCCGAAGATGCATTTGAAATCGACGTTCGTTCGCCAGCACTTGGAACGCTCGATGATTTTTTATCCTGGCACCCTGAATCAGATGATGATATCACGGATCGAGAGTCACCTATTCTTGAAGCGGCACTCCTATATCGTGAACTCATCACGTTTCATCGTGATGATGCTGATCCTTCGGCCTTTTTGTCAGCTGATCTTGAAAGGATACTGTGGGCATCAGAAATCGTTGTTGGTGATGGTGTCGACAAACGCAAGGAAAAGTCACTTAGAATATTTATTGAACATGCAGAAAAGCATGAAACAGCGGCGCGTGCATCGTTTGTATTAGCAACGCTGCTCCGCCAACATGGTGATCTTGTACAAGCACATGCAACAGCTCAGGCCGCAGCGTCAGCCCACCCGAAAACGCACGGAGGAGCTCAGTGTGCAAATCTGGTGAAACAAATCGAGGCAAAGACACTCTCCGTATCTACAGAGCGGACATGGGCGAAACCTTTTCCTTCGATTCGTATCACATATCGCAATCTTGAGAAGGTTCATATCCGTGTTTGTAAAGCTGATTGGCTTGGTCGACTCAAGACAAGAAACGCTTACGGAAGCTGGATGGATGACACTGATCGAAAAGCGATGCTCACCCTCCCAGCTGTCCGTGAACACACAGCAGATTTACCACACGTCCCAGACTATCAAGAGCAATTTATTGACCTTCCAGTCGGTTCCTCACTCGACGCTGCCAATCTCGATCCAGGATCTTATTGGGTCATTGCTAGCCAAAAACCGGGGTTTGGAGACATTGATAACGTTGTCTCAGCCACGCTTGTATGGGTAACACGACTGGCAATTATCACCGAACAGAGTCGAGGAACATTTGTAACTGAGGCGGCGTCCGTACAGGGACAACCACGGCAACCGGCTCAACGTGGCAATCAACAACAAGGCAACCCCATTGTAAATGGCTTCATTGTCGATGTTCGAACGGGGGAACCTATTCAGCACGCCGAAGTCAAAGTCTTTGTACGAGAAAGAAAAGGAAATGCTCAGGTTGTTGAGCAATCGCATGCCGTCACGACAAATGCTTCTGGTCGATTTGAATTGGAAGTAACTCAGGGACAACCGGTTGTGATTGTTGCATCAGCAGATGTTGAAGGTCGCCAAGAGACCGTTGCCAATTTTCCGAGAGGTGTAGGACGCAATATCCGTCAAGCTGTTGTAAAGAACATCATTCTCATGACAGATCGGGGTATACATCGGCCAGGACAGATCGTCTTTTATAAGGGTATCGCCGCAACTGGCGATCAGGCCCGGGCACAATATGCAGCGCTTTCGAATGTTGTTGTAGACGTAACATTGCGTGACGCCAATGGCCGGGACGTTGCAACCTCTCGTCATACGACAAATGCGAATGGCTCTTTTCATGGTAATTTTTCCATTCCCTCTGGTTGTCTGCCAGGGAGATGGTCTCTTCGGGCCCGCACTGCAAACACGCAGGGATCTGTCGGTGTCCGTGTTGAAGAATACAAGCGACCAAAGTTTGAAGTCACAATTGCCTCTCCCAAAAAAAGCGTTCCTCTTGGTGATGAGATTTCACTCTCCGGAACAGCTGCAACCTACACTGGCCTTCCTGTCACTGAGTCCTCCGTGCGTTGGCGAGTTGAGCGAACTGTGCGTTTTCCAATCTGGTGTCGCTCTTTTTTTCCATGGCTTCCTTTCGATGGTGGTGCGCAGCGCATCGCCCGCGGTACCACAACGACGGATGCCACTGGCGCGTTTCAGATTGTATTTCCTGCCCTTGCAGATCGCTCGGTACCCAAAGAATCTCTCCCAGTGTTTACGTATAAAGTGGTTGCAGAGGTCACCGATCGGGGTGGAGAAACTCGGTCTGATGAGAAAGTGATTCGTGCTGGCTATACTGATATTGATGCATCTCTTGCTGTCGATGAATGGCAGTCTGTTGCCAATGGCACCTCGGCTCACGTCGACATCACTATTTCAACCTCGACTCTTGATGGTGAGCCACGGACTGGCACCGGTGTACTCAAGGTGCATCGACTTGTTCAGCCATCGCATGTTGATCGTGGGAACTTTTTTGGCAACCAGCCATCTCCACGCGTACATCATGAACTTAAACCACTCGAACCTCCTGCTCCCAATCCTGCTATTCCAGAAACCTGGAGTAACGGTGAGGCCGTTTTTGAAACCACACTTTCAACAGATACGGTAAGCGGCAAGAAACTCATTGCGACTGATCTACCTGTAGGGCTCTACCGTGTGACCTTTGAAGTACCAGCCAAGGGTGCAACCCCTGCTGTACGAGCAACCAAGCTTGTTGAGGTGATCAATCCAAACTTAAAGCAATATACCACGAAGCGTGCTTTCATTCTAAAAACAGAAAATGAGTCTGTTTCTCCAGGTGAGACATTTACAGCGCTGATCGGTACAGGCTACGAATCCGGACGGGTGCATGTTGAAATCTCCCAAGCTGGAAAAATATTGAAGCAATACTGGACAAAACCTGGACAAACACAATGGCCGATTGCATTCGACGTCACTGAGTCAAATCGTGGTGGCTTTACTGTGAATGCATGGATCGTTAAAGAAGGCCGACTTCACCGTCAACATCAAACTGTCGACGTGCCATGGAAGGACAAACAACTGACAATCGAGTGGGATCGTTTCACTCGAAAAACGGAGCCTGGTTCAAAAGAAGTCTGGAGAGCACGAATAAGGAGTGTCGCCAATGCCATTACTGGCGAGGCATCTCCCCAAACTGCGGAACTGCTCGCAGTACTCTACGATAAGTCACTTGATGCACTCTCTACCCATGCATGGCCAGGCTCTGGTCTAAACGGACTCTTTCGCCGTGAGTCTGGCTGGACAAATCTCACCTTTAGTAATGCACCTGAAACTCTCAGGCGTATTCGTGGACGATTTACTACATCGTATGTCCGTGTTCCTGTCATGAGCTTTCGAGAGCTACGACCACCGTTTGGCGTGCCGAGAGGTGGAATAATGTTTAGTCGAAGCCAAATGTATGCGGCGGAAAGTGGGCATCCTGCAATGGCACTGGACGATTCTCTGAGTGAGGCACCAATGATGCGATCACGATCCATGATGGCAAAAGCAGCACCCGCAAGCGCTGATCAACAGAATGCATTTTTAGGAGATAAAGAGGCATTGGTTAATACTGCCGGAGTCACTGTAGATGACACACCAATCACATCGAAGCCATCGTCTCCTCCCCCTCGAAGAAACCTTATTGAAACCGCTTTTTTTATGCCTTCTCTCTCCAGCGGGAAGGATGGGCTTGTCACTATTGAATTCAGTGTTCCAGACACGTTGACAACCTGGCAATTTAAGGGTCTTGCCCATGATGCCCACCTACGCAGTGGCACACTTTCAGATACATGTATCTCATCCAAAGACTTGATGGTTGAACCAATGCTGCCACGGTTTTTTCGTGAGGGTGATACTGTCGTCATTCCAATCAAGGTGAGTAATGCCTCGACCGGTGGCCTTGCTGGTACCGTGAAATTCTCTCTTGCGGATGCGCAGACAGATGCCAATCGAGACGAACTGATCGAAGGCCCTTCGGAAAAACCATTTGATCTTGCTGCTGGTGAGTCCCAAGCCGTGCTGTTCAATGTCGGGATTGCTGATGGAACAGATGTTCTTCGGTATCTTGCGACTGGGACTGCTTCCGAGTCAGGCAGGCAGGTAGCGGATGGCGAAGAGGCATATATCCCGGTCCTCCCGCGACGTGTGCTAGTAACTGAAACAGTGCCGATTACCATTCGTGGTCCCGGCAAACGCGATGTCGTTCTTGAGCGATTATCAAACAGCACACCAGCACACAAGACGCCTGACGGTATCCAGAATCAGTCACTCGTCATTCAAGCAGTTTCAAATCCTGCGTGGTATGCAGTGCTTGCTCTTCCCGTCATCATGGAGGAAACAGATGAAAGCACTGAAGGTCTTTTCAGTCGTCTGTACGCCAACATGTTTGCTCGACATCTTGCTACGAGTGATCCTCAGATTCAAAAAATCTTTGAGCTGTGGAAAAATACGGAAACACTGACGAGTCCTTTAGAAAGAAATGCGGACCTTTTCAAAACGTTACTGTCTGAAACACCATGGATTCGTGATGCTGTTGATGAAACAGCAGCTCGGGCTCGCATCGCACTCCTCTTTGACACGAATCGAGCAAATAATGAAGTACGACAGAGTATCGAAAGGCTTGAAAAAATTAGAAATGCCGATGGTGGCTGGCCCTGGTTTCCGGGTGGTCGGACCTGTGACTCTGTCACACTTGGCATTATGACCGGTTTTGGCCGCCTGCATATGGCAGGAGTAGACATTGATCTTCAAACGGCACTCCGAGCGATTCCTTGGCTCGACAAGAGGCTCATTGAGGAACGAGAACGAGCATTGAGACAATGGGGCAAATCACCTGACGATATGGTTCTTACTCCAATTGGTGTTTATGCCCTTTACGCGAGAAGTTTCTTTACACAGCACGCCCCACCAACGGGCAAAGCATTGGGGGCAATTGATTGGGCATTTGATGTTGCTGACACGTCATGGATGAAGCTTGATGCTCGACGGTCTCAGGGACAACTTGCGATTGCGATGTCTCGTTATGGGAACAAAGAAACCGCACGCTCCATCATTGAGAGTCTTAAGCAGCGAGCTGTTGACGCGGATGTGCAACCAGGAGCGGAAGCCGATTCCTGGCAAGGCATGTGGTGGAGAGATCCTCACCCAGGCTGGTGGAGTTGGGCGCATGCTCCCATTGCAACACAAGCCATTATGATTGAGGCGTTTGATGAAGTCGCAGGAGATGCCGATGCCGTTGAAGCCCTTAAGGTTTGGCTTCTTTCTCAGAAGCGGACCAGTCGATGGCCAGGAAGTCGCGCAACAGCTGATGCTGTGGGTGCGTTAATCGGCCGTGGGAAAAATCTACTCAGGCAGCAAGAATTGGTCATGCTCACTGTGGGCAAACAAACAATCAGTCCTCAAAAAACAGAAGCCGGGACCGGATTTTTTGAAACCCGATTTATACGTAGTGAAATCAATCCAGACATGGCAACGATTTCTTTGGAAAAGCAGGATGAGGGGCTTGCGTTTGGTGGTGTGCATTGGCAATATCTCGATGATATCGCCAATATTTCTGCCAAAGCACACCAAGAATTAGCGATTGAGAAAAAGCTCTTTGTCAAGAAATTTACAAAGTCTGGTCCATCCCTTGAGCCATTAGACCACCAACACGTTGTGGATATCGGTGATGAACTGGTCGTTCGACTTGTTGTCACAAGCGATCGTGATTACGAGTTTCTTGAACTCTCAGATCATCGCCCAAGTCTGAGTGAGCCAATGGATGTGTTATCTGGCTGGCGGTATGGCGATGGAGCAGCTTGGTATGTCGCCATTCGCGATGCATCAACACGAATGTTTTTTGAAAGACTGCCAAGAGGAACTCATGTCTTTGAGTATTCTTTGAGAGTGACACACAGCGGAAACGCATCGAGTGGGTTTGCGACCATTCAAAGCCGATATGCACCAGAGTTTTCTGCTCATTCTAAAAGCATCTCGCTCTCTGTGAAGTGAAAGCTATCTAAGAAGCCACACGACAGTTAAGCTGAATGAGCACCTGGTATCCCATTTTGAATCACAAACGTACCTTTCGTTTCAATCGGAGCACCTGGTTTATCAACATATGGTGTTGTCCGAAAATACGTTGTCCATATATCCGGAGTGACTTCACACAACACATATCCACGATTTGAATTATAGAATTTCACAAAGTCATTTTGTTTTGCAGCCCGCTCATATTCAGGAATGATATTCCCACCATTACCAGATGAAGTCATCGAGGTACCGACAAGTTCAGTCGCAACAACTGGTGACGAAGAATCTTGGAAATCGAGCTGCAAATCGTTGACCCAGTTGAGGTGAATATCTCCAGTCAGGACGACTGGGTTGGGTATGTTCCGTTCATGAAAGAACCGAAGGAGCCGACGACGACTCACTTCATAACCAGGCCACTGATCCATGCTATAGCGCTTATCTTCTCCTTTCCCTCGATTCAGTGGGGCCATCATCACCTGTTGAGCTAAAACGTTCCATCTCGTATGCGACTGCAGCATCCCAGCCATCAGCCACTCCTCCTGTTGCTCGCCTAGCATCGTCGCATTCTGGTCAAATACCTTCCCCTCCATTGGTTTTTGGTGATCACCATTTGGTTGATCTGTGCGATATTGCCGTGTGTCAAGGAGACGAAAATCCACGAGGCTGCCAAACCGACAATTCCGAAAGAGCTTCATGTGTGGACCATGCGGAAATGAACGGTGTCTTAACGGCATGAATTCATAATATGCTTGATATGCATTCATTCGGCGGATAAGGAATTCTTCTGGAGATACACCTTCTTCCTCTGAAATGAAATCTGCATAGTTATTATCAAATTCATGGTCATCCCAGGTCACAAGCCATGGCGCTGACTGATGTGCTTCCTGCAACAGGGTATCGAGTCGATACTGAGAATACCTAGTTCGATAGTCATTCAGTGAAGTGATTTCGCCACCGAGATGCTTGCGTTGCCGTTTTTCATTTCCAGCACCTTCATAGATGTAGTCGCCTAAATGAATAATCAGGTCCGGATCATCTGACTGCATGTGCGGATACCCATTAAAATAACCACTTTCGTAATGTTGACAGGATGTAAAAGCAAAACGCATACGATCGATAGCACTACCAATAGTTGGTGTTGTGCGTGTTCGACCCACTGGGCTGCTTTCATTCCCGACATGAAACCGATAAAAATACCATTGATTCGGTTGCAGGCCTTCTACTTCTACATGTACGGAGTGGCCAAGTTGTGGTGTAGCCAGTGCATCACCCTGACACACAACCTGTCCAAACCGTTCATCGTGAGCAACCTCCCACTTCACCACAACGGGCATTGGACTCATCCCACCACCATCTAACGGTTGAGGGGCAAGCCGCGTCCAGATCACGACACCTGTTGGTTCCGGATCACCAGATGCCACACCAAGTGAAAACGGATATGCACTAAATTCGGGTGACGGGCCAGCAGGAACCGCAACGTGGAGCGGAGCATACGGGATAGCTGATACCATTGCCGCATATCTGAGAAATGATCGTCTATCCACTCCGTAGCGCCTGCCATTTTTTGTTGAATGATTATGCATGGCTTATACACCTTTGTTCATATGTCTCTCTGGATACCAAAATGAAATATAAATAGTCTTAGGAAATTCAATCAAATGCTTGCATGTGTTTGTTCGCTCACAAATCTCCCTTTCTTTCATCTAAAAGATAAAAGCATCATGTCTGAAGAAAAATCTGACCTGAATGATCAATTGGCCAGAGAGCGCAACCGTCAATCTGCGGACCGAACACTTCTTGCGTGGGTACGGACCAGCCTTGCAATGATCAGCCTTGGCTTTGCCATCGAACGATTGGGGCAGGCTGCATTCGGTTTTGAGAATACCTTTGGCAACCTCTCACCAACAAAAACAAAGGTCTTCGGTGCAGCTCTTATTGTACTCGGCATCTCCGCAACGCTCGTAGGCATGCGGGAACACAGACATATGCTGGGTGCCATCTTAGATGAGCACTATCGTTATCGTGATCGAACTCCCATTGCCCGATATATGGGTGCAGCACTTGTTCTTGTTGGGATTGTCGCACTGGCTGTGATTTTTGGATTTTGAGCGTCGTCGCCCCCCAAGGCTGCTGGACATCGCATGGCAGGAAAAGCAAAGTTTCGTTGATGTTCTTCTTATGTCTGTGACGACCGCCATTGCTGTATCAAATCATGAAGAAGCGTCGAAGGAACAACAATAGCCAATCCTAAAGGACGATGAATAATTTTTTCTTCAAACGGGCTAACAATACGATCCGTTTGCCGTTGCATTGCCACAACAATACCTACAACGAGTAGCTCACCGTCGTCATCAACAACAACAGCTGCTCCACTGTCACCACCGAAATGTGCATAGTCAACGAAAAAATGGTCAAGCGATTCCGCAGGCACAAGCGGATGTGTGGCAATGACTCCTGAACGTAAAACGGGCCAACCAGCAGAATTCGACTCAGTTTTTGCAGGATAGCATGCTACCCACGCGCTGCGACCGACATGAATACGCCCACCATTGAAGTCTTCTGCTGTTGCAACATTACGAAGCTGTAATGGTTGACAACTCACCTCTTTGGGAATGTCCACTTGAAGGAATCCAATATCAGCACCTTGATGTTGTTTCCAGGTTGGTTTTCCCTCACGCCGTATCTGGATCTTTATTTCACGTCGATGCCATGTTCCTTCAGCCGTCTGTGCACGAAATGCTACCGTGCCAAACTCAGCCTGCATCTGGTGAAATGCATGAGCGGCTGTCACGAGCAAATGCGCTTCTTCCTCACCTTGTTTGCCAGGTATGTGAACAATGAATCCAGTACTTGATCGACCATCTCCATAGACTCTTACCGTCGCCTGCATCGCCTGAAGCGGGACTTTTTCTTCACTGGCCAGAAGCCCATCCACCCCAATCAGTATCAGGCAGCAAAAAATTAAACGTTGCATGTCATCACCTTTTCAACATCTGGCTGTAAAACTAGTCAGCGCCCGCAGGATCCTCTACCCGTTCAAAGAGTACTGGATTCAGCGGGTCATCCATTATCTCCCCGATGTGTGTCGATGGTGTCCATTTCTCATGGTCTAGTTGCTGGTTGGGGTTTTTTGGTTTGGAAAGACACATGTCGATATCCATATAAATAATTGTATGGACTTTTCGTGGCTCAGACGTTGTATTTGGACCAGCACGGTGAAGCGTCCAACCAAGATGAAATGAAACATCACCAGCAGCAAAGGGTTCGGTTACTTCTACGATACCTTCTTGATCGATTGCTTGACGTATCAATCGCTCCGAATCATCTGAAATAGCAAGCTCTCGACCAATTCGTTTACGATGACTTCCACGACCAAAGGACAGAGGACCTTGCTCCAGTGGAACTGCATGCAACGGTATCCACGCCGTTACCGACAGTGCACTTGCCATCGGCCAATACTGCTGATCAGCATGCCACGGCGTAAACCCGCCGGCAGGCTCTTTATAAAGAGACTGATCATGCCACAGCCGTACGCCTCGTGTTCCAAGAAGTTCTGCCGCAATCTGAGCAAGCCGGCGCGAAAACGTGAGTTCTCTTGCCACTGCACCCTTCGTCCAAAGGTTACCGACTTGGATAAAAGCCTGTGAATACGTATCCCGCTTATGCATGGGAACGTCTGCATTCTGATTGTTGAGAAACGTCAGATTCGTAATCTCTTTTTCAAAGTACAACAAGGACTCAGAATCAAACACATTCGACAGATGCACAAAACCATCTTCACGAAAACGTCGGCAATGATCCTGACTCAAGCGATACGGTTCATCAATACAGGGAAAAGCTTGGCGGTCCATTATTTTTATTTTTTTGATTGAGTCTGACCATGTGGGTGGGCATGACCATGAACACGACGACGATGTGTGAGTGTTGGCTGATGAGGAACAGACAGTCCAAGCAAATCACCGTTCGGACTGAAGCCATCCCCATCAATATCGACAAATATCGGATTTGTGACAGCCACTGGTTTTTCCTTTGCGTGCTGAGGACCCATCACTGGCCCCAATGCTGACTCTTCACCAATTGTTGCCACAATAAGATGTGCATCACGATTCAATTTGATAGGAATCGTATGTTGAAAGCGAACCACATCCCGAGAAAACAGGCTGGGGTGCTCACGACGTCGGAAGTCATGAGTGGCGTCAGCTCGACCATTGATGAATATCTGAACGCGGTCCACATCAAACCAGTTCGGACATTGAACTTTTATAGAAAGATCCACTTCGCCATCCGTATCAATGATATCTTCACCAGGCCCAGCCTCACGAATTTTTCCGTCATACTCTGTAACGACAAGTGCTTCAAGAAAAGGTCCATTACTCATGACAAGTCGACCAGATTCAGAGGCATGAACCATCTCTTCAATGTTGATGCTTGCTGGTTCATCTGTTGAAGATGCAATCCAATTTCGAAGCCAACCTGATCCATGAAAGGAATAGTGTGCATCCGTATTCACCACTCCAGGCATGCGGTAACCTAAATTGAGCATTTGCATCCACGCAAATATTTTATTCTTGGGTGCATCATCACTTGAAGGTGTCCCTGCAAAAATGAGATCTGGTGGGTGCACCTCAATCACATCAACAAAACCAAACATTTTTTCAAACCCAGCATCGGGCTGTCCATTGGTATCACGATCACCGAGAACCTGACGGAGATTTGGATGATTCATCTGAACAATCTTTTGACTACCATCATCCCAGAGCGCAAGTTGTTCAATCTGAGCAAGTGGGTCGTTGTTGTTCACGACTGGGCCACCGCCATCCTGGGTGTGTCGGTGTTCAATAAGTGGAAAGGCATTCTGATGATTCACCGGAAGCAAGGAACCGGTGAGTTCCATCCCAGTACATGTCGCCATATGTCGGCTTACACCAAGACGTTCGAGATGAGGTGAGTACGAGGAAATTCGATTATGTTCCGTGCATGGTGCAAACTCGATGTGTTCACACAAAAGATTCTGCACTCGCCCGAGTTGACTTGTTGTATTGTCCCCAGATTCAGACGCATGACTATGAAAATCACTGCTGATCCATCCTTGTGTATCAACTGAACGCCGAAGCACTGCACTGAGGAGCGAATCTTTGCCTGACTCCACTACGAGTGTGAGGAAAACTGCATCGTACTCAGGCCCAAGGCTGACGATAACGTCATAGCTGCCAGGAGAAATCTCTTGGCGAAATTGCCCATTATGACTGTACACAAGATTCTTAACTGCCGTGTGACCGCTATCCGGACCAAAGTCAGGATCCACAGGATCCTTCTCTCCATCGAGACCTTTTCGACGAAACTGCACCTTGCATGGCACTGGTTGGTGAGAAGTATCCTGAATACGTCCAACCACATACCCAGGCTTTGGCAGACCCAACGTGATCGTCTTTTCTTCTGACAACGGCCCACACACATGCTCCACCTTTCCACGGCCAACCTTTTGTGCAGTACAGCGATACCCTGCTGAACCTTTTGGAAGCATTGTGCTTAATTGACCATTTGATCCAGTTCGCCCAGCACCGTACGCCACATCCCCATCAAATACGGTGACCATTGCACCAGCCACTGGCCCGTCAGGATCTTCAACCAGAAACGTTGCCGGAACAGTCGATTCACCAGTGATACTCGCAGCCAATGCACGCGCTGCTAAAAGATGGGGAGCAGGAAAAACATATCGAACCAATTGCACTGATTCATTTGACTTCAGTGAGATCTTCGTGCGTCCATCAACCATGAAATTCACAGGATCACGTGAAGAACGTTTCACAACTGGTTCTTGTTTTGCTGCAATCGATGCCTTCACCGGTAACGACCCATACGCTTGACCAAACCATTCGTCATCCCACCAGACGAAACCAACCTGTGTGTCGACCGCAGACTGAAACGTCCGATCTGCCCGCACACGATCGGCAAAAGAAACCTCAATGGCTTGCGCATGCGGGTTTTGGAGTGAAGAGGTCACAACCAAATACTGATCTCCATCAGACAACGAGTATGTTGTTTCGATTGCTGGTTGACCTTCACGTGCTGGAGAAGTGACAGTGAGGCTCACCTGAGGAGCCTTCACTGACACTGGCGTGTCATCAATGACTTTTCCCAAAACAGATGCAGTTGTGTAGGTGGCAATACCTCCCAGCGGATAATATGCACTCAGCTGATCATTTGGTCGTAAAATCTCTGTCAGATCAATAATACAACCACCGACATTTTTCACAGTCATATTGGCATGACGAGTTGGCTTTGTCGCACCAATCACCGCAACAATATGATCGTTTTTCATGAGGTGATCACCGATAATCCAATCAGCCTCTTTGCCTCGAGGAGGGGCACTTTCACCCGTTTGTTGTACCGTTGCAATTAATTCAGAGGTAATCGTAGTGACTTCGGCCGCCTTGCATTCAAACAAAGAGAACAAAGGAATCCATACAATGAAAATCAAACGCATGTTAAATAGATACATTGTGCATGAGCTGTTCATCATATTTTTCCCCTTAGCCCAAGTATGAAAACGTACGTCTTACGTACCGTGAACGATTCTATGCTCTAGAATATTGGCCTGCTGACATTATTGCACAGGCACAAGGAGTACAGCATCGGCGTGGGCTAATCCTCCTGCATTTTCAGTGCTAATGACCACCACACACCGACCTCCCTTCTCAAGACTGACGTGACCAGCAGAACCGAAGTGGTTATTCAAAGGAGCTGCTTCCTTCATATTAAAACGGACTGTTGACTGGCTGTTGTTTGCCTTGACCACAACAGGTACAGACGACCCACGATTTTCATGCGATTGCCAAGACACAAGCACTTCATAGGAACCAGCAGACGGAGCTCTCAGTTCATATGTCGCACGTGAGCCACTATCCGGACTTGCATAGTGGTAACCGTGTGCCACATACCCCTTCAGTCCCTGCCCTTCTTTCCAGTTTCCTTCTCGAACAGCATCACGATCATCACGAACAACTGCTGACTTATCATGTGCCAGCTTTGCAGGATCCAAACCTGTTATCGGCCCGTCTGGCCCAGCAAGAGGCAACGCATCTGCAGGAATCTCAATCGGTGATGACGGTGATACGCGACGTGCCTTCCCTGGCAGTTGCAAGAGCTCATCCATCTCGTGCCAGTGATCAACGTATACACCGCGTGGGGTTGTGCCATGCTTGATAGCAACACTTGCAGCCTTGCCAACAACTTCACCCATCATTCCACATGTTTTCATAACGCGCACAGTCCCCAAGGCCTGATGCGTTACGGACACACATCGTCCAGCCATAAAAAGATTGCTGATATCTTTTGAGTAAAAACATCGATAGGGAACAGGATATCCATAACTACGATCAACACGACGATCATGAACAGCAATTGAGATAAATGGGTTGTCTGGAAACTTCTTGGCGTATTCTTGTTTTGGATAATGCAAATCAATTGACCATGTCGATGGCACACACCCATCAGAAAACTGATGCTTCTCAACGATATCTTCCTGACGGAGCACAACATCACCAAGGATTCGTCGGCTCTCACGAGGTCCGCCAATGTATGCCACCCATGTCAACACAGCATTTTTGTGCTCTTCGGAACCGTCACCATTCTTCATGGCATTGAACGCTCCAAATACTGCCCGAAGATTCCAGTCACGAATACCTTCCGCATCAGCAAGTGGATCTTTATCAAAACCACTTTCCCAGAACCATTGCCCATGATGGTCGCGCGGATAGGGAAAATCTGTCATGGTCAGTGGTAAGGCCCATGGAGTTTCGGGGTATGGATGCTCCGTAGCGCTTTCAGCCCATGCCCACATATTGCTCATGCCCATTCTTCCCTTTGGTTCCATCACGGTTTCTGCACCTGCAAGAAAACCTACTGTGGCATGTCCTGTTGCATCACAAAACAATGCACCTGTAAATCTTAGTTCGTGGCTGGTTCGGGTATCAAAACAGTTGATCGCAGTAATTGTCTGGCCATCGCACTCAACTGCAAAGGCATGTGTGTTGAGAAAAAGATCGATATTTGATTCTGAGCGGATCAGCTTTTCTTTCTTGTTATCTCCAAACTCTTCATACGTTCCAGGGCTCTTTTTTGCATGGTCACAAAACTCCTCAATGATCTCTCCGATCCTTGGATAGTTTCCACGACGAATGAGCCCTTTCGCCCATACACGTACTTCACTTGACCCATTGCCTCCAAGTACAGGTCGGTCTTGGATTAATGCAACTTTGAGTCCCATGCGAGCAGCAGATATCGCTGAACCCATGCCCGCATATCCTCCGCCAACCACGACAAGATCATATGGACCTTTGGAGTCTGGCTTGCCGTGAAGACCCAACATCGTCCGTCGCCAGTCTGCAAGAATACCCGAGTCATTTGGCGGAACTACATCACTTGTAGAAAAAACTATGCAATCGCAGCGGCCATTAAAACCTGTGAGATCATGAAGTGTTACAGTAGCCTCGCCAGCAGGCACATGCACAACACCCCCACGCTGCCAACCCCACTCTCTTCCTTTGGTACCAAATGTTTCACGAATCGGTTTTCCATTGATACATACCTGAAATCTTCCTGGTGTCCCAGGAGTATCCCAACGTGCAACCCAGTCTTTTGTTCGGACAAAGATGTGATACTCACCACTTTCAGGAAACACAACTTTCGTCGAAGCATCTGACACAGGGCGACCAAGACCATGGGCAAGCATGTATGGTGAGCCCATTTGACGAATAAATTGTGTGTCGAGTTTCCAGCCACCGGGATCATCAAAGCTCTCGGCTTCCACCAAAACAGTGGCCGCAACGCTGGAAATGCCCCATAGCCCAATCAGAGTAAACAAATTACCTACGCAGAACCGTAAACTATTCGTCATCGTGACGTTCTCCCGAGGGCCCTCTTTCAATCGCATATTGTGCGTATCGTACACCCATATAGCAAACAAAGTAACGACAATAATCACTCAAACGAATAACTCTTAATGTACAAGATGATAGCCTAAGCAAAATAGTTATTTCACAATTGCCTTTTCTATAGAGGCTTTTTCGAACTCTTATTGATGGCTTAATAACGTGGCTTCAAGTTTTGAAATCAGGAATCTTCGTGGAACCCGTAATCCTATTTCCTTGGAGCACCCAGTTGCCGTCTGGGATGAACTAGAAATTTCTTCAGCAGAATGCTCCATTCCAACACGAGTAATGATTCTTGCTGGAAGTGAGTGCCGTTTTACATGTTCCATGTGTGATCTCTGGAAAAATACGCTTCGTGAAGCAACACCGCCTGGAGCTATTCCTCAACAAATTCAACATGGACTGCACGTCTCCTCTGAGCTCAAACCCACATGGATCAAACTCTACAACGGAAGTAATTTTTTTGATGCACGCTGTGTGCCATCAGAAGACCTTCCCCTTATCGCTCAATTAATTTCTCCATTTGATCGCATTGTTGTAGAAAATCATCCATCCCTTACAACTTCGGTGATTAAGGAATTTCGTGATGCGTGCTCTGGTCAACTTGAAGTAGCGATGGGACTGGAAACCATCCATCCAACTGCACTAAAAAATCTCAATAAGAAAATGACTGCTGATGATTTCGCAAAAGCATCTACCTTACTGAGAACATGGAATATTGATGTGCGGGCATTTATTCTGCTCGGCGTACCAGGCCTCTCAAAAGAGGACGCCTTAGTATCCGCAATCGAATCCACCGCATTTGCAGTGACATGTGGCGTACGGCATGTCAGCATTGTGCCTTTACGGTCAGGAAATGGTTATGTTGAAAGTACTCTGAACGAAAAACACAACTGTGTTCCGGACGCTCGGCAAGTTGAATTGTGTGCTGAGACTGTTCTAAACCAATTCAATAACTCTGATGTTGTTGTTACCGTTGATTTATGGGACTTCACGACATTGGAGGGCACGTGTGACATCTGCCGACCACGTCGACTGCAACGCTTACAAACCATGAACCTCACCCAAGACTCACTACCAGCAACTTCATCATCGTGTGGGTGTCATCTATGAAACAATATGACGTCCTAATTCTTGGGAGCAGCTTTTCTGGCAGTATTCTCGGCTGGATTCTCGCTGCTCAGGGCATGCGTGTGTTCATGCTTGATCGTCACACTCACCCCCGTTTCAGTATTGGTGAATCCAGCACGCCAGTAGCTGACATTGTGATTGCTGACCTCGCCAAACGGTATGCCCTTCCGCAGCTTGCATCATTGTCAATGTATGGAAGATGGAAACAAGAATTACCTCACCTAGTCTGTGGAAAGAAGCGTGGGTTTTCATACTTCAAACATCGTAAAGGCGAGTGTTACGGTCATTCCTGTGGTAAAGATTCACTTCTTGTAGCTGCTAGCGCATGCGATGCAGAAAGCGATACACACTGGCTTCGCTCAGATGTTGACACATATCTTTTCAGACAGAGCTGTGACGCTGGCGTTCATGCAATGGAAAACTGCCATGTCAATCAGATTGTTCGAGAGAACAACGGGTGGCGTGTAAGCTGGCGACACACTGGCACAGATCAATACCAAAACGATTGTGCTCGAATCATCATTGATGCAACTGGTCATGGTGGGCTGATGGGGGACAAACTTGGTCTTTCCCGTCTTGATAAGACATTGTCGACGACTACATCTGCCTTGTACGGGCACTTCCGTGGAGTAGAGAGCTGGGATGCACGACAACTTGCTAATGGTGACTCATCAACAATCGACCCCTTTCGTTCAGATGACGCCGCTCAGCATCATCTAATCGATGACGGCTGGGTCTGGCTCCTACGATTTGATGACGGTCGAACCAGTATCGGACTTGTAGAAAACCGTCAGGTGAATATTAATCATGATCTTGAAGGGTATTGGAAAAATCGACTGCAATGCTATCCGTCTTTATGGTCGCTCTTCGAGAACTGCCAAGCCATTCCTCACCTCTATCAAACTGGATCACTTCAGCGACTTTGGTCAGAAAGT
The DNA here is from genome assembly GCA_902629495.1 of Planctomycetaceae bacterium. The sequence goes on along the minus strand of CACORA010000004.1, from coordinate 53,638 downwards.
TCTGGGCCGGGCTGGGCTATGCTGCCAACAACAAGTGGCTTTATCGATCCATTGCACAGCACCGGAATTGCGCACAGCATCCATGGAGTGGCACGCCTGGCTTCACTCCTCTTGCATGATGAACATTCAACACCTGCTTGGGATCAGTACGGCCAAAACGTTATTGACGAAATCAGATTTATTGATCAGCTTGTCAGCGCTGCCTATGCAGCAATCAACCATTTTGAGCTTTTTTCCGCAGCGTCATCACTGTACTTCTTGGCAACAATCCAATTTGAGAAAACGCTACTATCAGACGCGGCCTGTGAAGACACACGATTCCTCGCAGCAGATAACATCACCCTCCGCGAACGGCTCACGGAATCCTGCACACTCATTCATGCTTCAGTACAAGGCCACATATCGGAATCTTACTGCTTGAGTCAACTGCGACACAGTCTTTCTGACTTTGACCGCCTCGGCTTCTTTCAACTCTCGACAAAAAATCGTTTTGCTCACACTGCTCCACGCAAGCTATTCTCTGCCACATCCTGACTCCAAATATCATGAAAAATCTGTCGGTAAATCGATGGGTCATTTGGAAATAATGTCTCGAACGTACCTGTTGTGGCCACTCCTTCTTGAAATCTTCGTTTTTCAAAAATTGGTATGTCTATGGCCGTGAGCTGACGAATACCACGACGTATTATCTCACCTTTCAGAGCGTAGAGACGACTGTGATCCCAATCGGTAAGCTCAATAAAAGGAATACCTTCTGCAACCTCAATCACATTTGGTAATGCGTAGGGACTAAAGCCACGAAAGCCCAATGTTGTGGCAGGTGCATACGTTCGGACGTGACCACGGCTTTGGCCACCAGAATATGTGAGTGAGTGTTTGATTGCATCCACCCCCCAACCTTCTTGATACAGCATCAAATTATTGAGAACACTGCGCACGGTAAGTTCTGGATTCTCTTCAATCGGATAGTCCTTCAAGTTTTCGTCACCTCCATCCCCATCAATCAAATATCGCCATGATGGATAACGCTTTCTGATAGATCGACAGAGGGCCAGCGTCGCTGCAGCTGCCTGAACATCCAACGGCTTGTAATCCTCAATTGTTTGAATGGCGTCAGCTATATTTATTTCTGCTGGTGCAACCTTAATGACCTCAAGAAGATACTCCATATTCACTCGCTGTAAAAATTCTTTTGCCTGCAGTAGATCTGCTCCCTCCTCATGGATTGAAAGCGTAAAGGCCTTGAGACGCTGTGGTGATTCACCTCGGGCCATAAGGCTGTGATGGAGAAGAACAAGGAGTGAGCCACTATCAATGCCTCCAGAAAAAAATACTCCTATGGGCTCCTTTGCATTGAGTGTATCAAGCCAGTGATTGATCTCTTTTTGTAATACTGTCATGTAGTGCAAACCAATTTCATCTAAATCTGTTGACCATTTGTTTCTCTTTGGCGTAAAGAAGCGAGTGGTCGTTGGATTTGGATCGGGGCACCCCACAAGTGCTAATTCCGTCACATAATGTGCTGGTACCATTCTGGTATACGACGGATGAAACTGGTCGATGAGTCCTTCTTTCTCAAGAAATGCAGCAATCGCATCGATGCGATCTGCTGTAACAAGCATTGGTCCTTCTGCCTTTTTCGCAATAAAGTAACGAAGTGGCCTTCCTATGGATCGGGCCATACGAATCTGTTTTCCATTGCGGTGCACCAAAGCAAACTGACCATCTATTGCCCGAACAGCATGGGGTTGGCCTGTACCCACTCTTGCAAGGGCCTCTTCAACTGACATGTTTAGAATAATGTTGGCTGTTGGATCTAGAAGGTCAACGACTCGCTCAATCGGCTCAACATGGCTCACAATCAACACCTCCTCAAACACAAAATTCAGTGAATCCCTAAACTCTATTTACTTTGTGCAAAAACAAACTATTTGTTCACCTATTCTAATAGAAAGTTCAACCATTTCTAAACACAGCACCTTTTTGAGTTACACTAATGATGTTGGGTCATCCCGTTTCTTGAGCTGATAGTGTCTATGGATCCTTCTGTCCTTTCTCCAACGTCATCAGTACAAAAACGAAGGCCTGCCGTTGGCCCACGATTACGCATACTCCTTACAGCTGTTTTCTCAATACTGGCTGTCCTTGGCGTCAATTCTGCATATCTTGGAACCATTACTTTTATTGAATGGCTCACTCTTGATACATGGCAAAGTTGGTTCTACCAATGGATGTTTCTTGGTCATCTGGTTCTTGGAACAGTACTCCTTATTCCCTTTATTGTATTCGCGGTCATTCATATGGCTGCAACCAGACATCGCAAAAACCGTCGGGCTGTTCGTGTTGGTTATGCACTTTTTGGCACGTCGCTACTTGCTCTTTTTTCAGGTGCTCTGCTTGTCGGACTACGCATCATCAACGCAGAAATACTCTTTCCCAACTCTACAAAGATTGTCTATTGGGCACATGTCGGAACACCACTCGGAGCGTGCTGGCTGTACTGGCTCCACCGTTTAGCTGGGCCTCGCATTCGCTGGCGCTTGGGCGCGGGCTACCTGTCAGTTGCAGCAATCACTGTGCTTTCGATTGTTATTGTTCATACACAGGACCCTCGTCGTTGGCACGAAAAAGGTCCTGAACAAGGTGCACAATACTTCGAGCCGTCTGCAGCGCGAACAACAACGGGTAATTATATCCCGGCTGACACACTCATGATGGACGACTATTGCCGCAGATGCCACGCCGATACACATGCTCGTTGGGAAGGCAGTGCCCACCACTTTAGCTCATTCAATAATCCTCTCTATCTTGCAAGTGTCCGAGAAACACGTGACGTATCCTTCAGGCGGGACGGTGACCTTCAAGCTGCAAGATGGTGTGCGGGCTGTCATGATCCAGTACCTTTTTTTAGTGGTTCTTTTGACAACTTCGATTATGACGACGTCAATGACCTGACAGCTCATGCTGGTATTACCTGCACAACATGCCATGCCATTACGCATGTAAACAGTACTCAAGGAAACGCTGATTACACGATTGAAGAGCCTCTTCATTACCCTTTTGCAAAGAGCAACAATGAATGGCTTCAGTGGGTCAACGCCCAATTGGTAAAAGCAAAACCAGGAATGCATCGGAAAACATTCCTCAAGGATTTTCACAGGAGTGCTGAGTTCTGCTCGGTTTGTCACAAAGTGAGTATTCCTGGTGAACTCAATCACTACAAGGATTTTCTCCGAGGCCAGAATCACTACGATTCCTTCCTTTTATCGGGTGTATCCGGGCACGGAGCCCGGAGTTTCTATTACCCAGCAAACGCTAGTACAAGCTGTAATACCTGCCATATGCCATTGACTCAGTCGTCAGACTTTGGTGCACGCATTCGTGATTCCCTCACATATCCAACTATTCATGATCACCTTTTTCTTGGAGCAAACACGGGGGTTCCATCACTTCTTGGGCGGCCTGAACTCGTTGCTGACCATCAGGAATTCCTTAAGGAGATCACCCGAGTCGATGTGTTTGGCATCCGAACAGGATCAGCAAACGATGCCCCATTGATTGCTCCACTTCGACCAACTATTCCATCACTCAAATCCGGTCAGGACTATGTTCTCGAAACAGTCATTCGCACACTTACCCTCGGTCATCACCTCACACAAGGAACAACCGATTCAAATGAGATCTGGTTAGATGTAGAAGTTCTCCACAATGGTCAGATCATTGGGCGGAGCGGAGCGCTGGACCCCACCAAAGGAAATGCTGTCGACCCTTGGGCGCATTATGTCAACGTATTTATGTTAGATCGAAATGGAAAACGAATCGATCGTCGAAACGTACAAGATATTTTTGTACCTCTCTACAACCACCAGATACCACCAGGTGCTGCTTGGACAGTTCACTACGGCCTGACGCTCCCTGAAGGAATTACAGGAGCAATGACTATCCGAGTAAAACTCCAATATCGGAAATTTGACTCAACATTTCTTGAATTCGCAGCACAAAATACACGGCCTGCTGATCCGGTTCAATTCGATCAGCACGGAGATGCTCCGTACTCAAACCATCTTCCAATTACCACGCTTGCTGAGGACACCATCACGTTTACCATACTGCCCCCCACCCACACTGATGCTGATGCACATGCCGACAATAAAACAGATCCAAAAGAAACACACATTGACACATGGGAACGATGGAATGACTTTGGAATTGGACTTTTACTGAAGGGGAAAGCTGAATTAAGACAGGCCGAAGAGGCCTTTCATCGTGTTGAAGCCCTTGATCGTTTTGATGGCCCAATGAATCTTGCTCGTGTATATCTTGCTGAAGGTCGAATTGATGAAGCTGCTGACGCTCTTGCCAGAGCAGAATCATATCGATCTCCTTCTGCACCTCCTTGGACTTTGGCATGGCTATCTGGACAAGTGAATCGCCAGCAAGGCAATCTTGAACAAGCAGAGTCTAACTTTCGAAGCGTTTTAGAAGATCAAACATCAGACATGCGTGCTCGTGGTTTTGACTTTAGTCTTGATTATGAGGTGCGAAACCTTTTGGCCCTTACCCTCTATGATCGTTCACGAAGACTTCGAAGCCCTTCCGCTCGTCAAGAGAAACAACAGTTGCTTCGACAAGCTGCACAAGAATTTGAAAAGACAATTACTGTCGATTCTGAGAATGTCATGGCCCACTACAATCTTTCACAAATCTACAGTGAACTTGGCAATGAGGATGCCGCAACCCACCATCGGGCACTCCACAGTAAGTACAAACGAGATGACAATGCATCTGATCGGGCGGTACAGCTTGCTCGTGAACGGTATCCTGCAGCGAATCATGCTTCTGAAGCCATTGCCATCTACCCCCTCCAACGAGAAGGAGCCCCCGGTTTCTCAAACTCTGATATCCTTGAAATTCTGCCAGCCAATGAACCCTGATACAGGACACTCAATAGTATAAAGGTCCTGAGCATGTGCCCCCAAGACAAAACACCTACTCACTCGGCAACTCACTCAACCGATTCAGATGATCAGATTATTGGTGTTGCCTTTCGGGCCTCACTCCTTGTGATTTTGACTGTGATCGTCATAGCAAGCCTTGCGTGGTGGTATCTTCAGCCGCAACCTGAAACGCCAGACATCAAGTCAACACCTATTCTTCTTCCTCACCGACGCGAGGTACCAAACGTACGTATTCCGAATGTTCCGTTCCTTGATATCACCGCTGAAGCGGGCATCGATTTTGTCCATGAGAATGGTGCTGCTGGTGAAAAGCTTTTACCAGAAACAATGGGAGGCGGCTGTGGTTTTTTGGATATTGATCATGACGGTGATCAAGACATTATCCTTGTTAACGGATCGCAGTGGCCTTGGGACACCAACACTGGCTCAAAGAGCTCCCTTGTAAACATTTATCTCAACGACGGTACTGGTCGATTCAAAAATACCACCGAGGGGAGTGGTCTGGATGTTTCTGGATACGGCACCGGCCTCGCGTGCGCAGACATTGATGGAGATGGGCACACAGATCTTTTTATTTCATGCGTTGGGCCGGACCGTCTCTATCGTAATCTCGGCAACCTGCAGTTTGAAGATATTACTGAAAAGGCTGGGGTGTCTGGCCCACAGGACACGTGGAGTACAAGCTGTGGTTTTATCGATATCAATAATGATGATGATCTCGATTTATTCGTATGCTCATACGTAGAGTGGTCGCGTGACTCTGATCGAAGTCAAGACTTTCGGCTTGTCGGAGGTGAACGGGCATATGGACGCCCTCAAAATTTTGCTGGTACATTTGCTCGCCTCTACCTCAATAACGGCAGTGGCACCTTTACAGATATCTCACAGCCAGCTGGTATTCAGATTCGAAATCCAGCCACCAACAATCCGTTGGCAAAGTCTCTTGGAGTCACTTTTGAAGACTTTGATGACGACGGATGGATGGATATTATTGTTGCAAACGACACCGTTCAGAACTTTCTTTTCCACAACAAAAAAGATGGCACCTTCCAAGAAATTGGCGGTCTGGCCGGGGTTGCTTTTGATATTGAAGGAAAAGCCCGAGGTGCCATGGGTATTGACGTCTCTCACTTTCGCAATGATCGTGATATTGGGATTCTCATTGGCAACTTTGCCAATGAGATGACTGCGTTATACGTATCAGGTGGCGAACAACTCCAATTTCGTGATGATGCAATTCTCAATGGCCTTGGCCCACCGACTCGGCTGGAACTGACATTTGGTGTTGCTTTTGTAGATATCGATCTTGATGGACGACTTGATGTGATTTCAGCAAATGGACATTTAGAGGAAGATATTAATCGAGTTCAAAAAACACAGACTTATCAACAACCTCCGCGTCTGTACTGGAACTGTGGTATTGAGCATACAACTGAATTTCTACCAGTCCCGGCCTCACATACGGGAGAGGATTTTGCGAGGCCGATGGTTGGGCGCAGCCTTGCAATCGCTGATATTGATAACGATGGAGATGTGGACGTATTGCTTACGGCAAGCGGGGGGTCACCAAGGTTACTCCGTAACGACCAACACACTGGACATCATTGGATTCGACTCAAGCTATCGGACAACAGTAATAATCAGGGTGCCATCGGCGCAAAAGTGGTACTCACTCGCGAGAAGAACGATGGATCAATGGAGGTCCAGACCCGTCGCGTCAATCCAACGCGCGGCTATCAATCTCAGAGTGAACTGCCTGTCACATTTGGTCTCGGCGAAAATAAAGACACCGGTACCATCACGATCTATTGGCAAAATGGTGATGTCTCTATACACACTCAACTGGTAGCCGATCATGTCCATGTGATACAGCGAGAAAACGCTTTAGATACTTCTGCTTCCGACTAGTCAGATCGCATCAATATCGCTTGCACTGACCGGCCTTATATCCCTACTTCTTCACATGTTGATATCGCGACTACTTCTTGGCTTCTACCGTTACACGTTTTGAAATCTGTTTTGCACTCACATCTGCGGCAGATATATCTTCATTCATTTCAACAACCACTGCACATAACATAAGACAGCGGATTGTTTAACACATGCGTATCCCCCGGACACTCCTTTTGTCGGCACGTACTACTTCATTGAACACCGTGCACAGCTTGACGTTGAATGGTTCGCCAAAAACCATCACTCTGTCGGCGGGTCTGAAAACGATCGTTGATTCTTTGTATCGCCTCTGATTCATGTGGGTTGTCATCCATTAACGGTGGATATTGATTCATACCACGAAACGGAAATGGTTCCGTTGTTTGGCCCTCCACCGTTGCAAGATTTGCATCTTTATCCCAACCAACACTTGAGAGAATAAAATCTCGCTTCCAGCCTGGGGGGCAGGGGGTACCTGTATCAAAAACGAGCGTCATCTCATCGCCAGCCCCCATAATGACTAACTGATCATCTGATGTTTCGATCAACGTTCGCACATCACCGTAGCGCGTAAAGTTGCCCAACATGGGGGGCCATTTTTCGTTCGTTGATATGGTGTGATAGTCAAATCGCTCTGGACCATCTGAACCATCACGAATCACACGCGAAAAACCTCGATAGTGGAGATCGGCCGACACGAGCGGCAATTCTGCAAGTTGAAATTCGTCTGACTCCTTGCCAACTGAGAAAAAAGCCTGATCCCAGCGGATATCCATACTTGTCTCGATTCGTACCCGAGGATCTTCCTCCTTAAGAAAACCGGTAAGGTCAACAACAATTGTTTTTGTTTTTCCACCTGGAAAACCCATAAACGGGATAACTGTTTTCCATTTTCCTTTTCCATCCGGAATAGAAACAGACGGTGGATGAGGAACTCCAAGAGCCGGATCACGATCAAGTGCAAGATTGATGCCCACTGTTGTCGGAAAAGTCCAACCAGTCAAAAACAGTTTTATGCTGTCTTTCGGCTCAAATACGACTGACCCCAAATCAAGCTCGACTGCATGTAGCTCAAGCAGCCCCTGCCGCCGTTGGCGTTCTCGATTCGGGGGATATTTTTCATCCTGTTGAAGAAGTTCGTTCAAAATATCATGGCCACGATCATCCTTTGCTGCAACAGGCCAGACCGGGGAACGAACAGTATGAATGCCAAAAGCAGCAATCGCTGCTGGACCGACTTTCTCATTTGAGAAAATTTCTACTCCATGAGGATGGTCAACGGCTGTGAGTTTCACAGAATCAAAATACGCTGCCTCCCACAGTTCTTCAGTAACTTGAAGCACATACGCATCGTTAAGTGGAGCGAGTTTCGATCCTGATATTTTGAGATGCTCCCATGATCTAAATGGCATAAGCTCATTTTCTCGATACTGTAGTCCTATGGGAGCCGCCCACAGAAGGTCTGTAACAAAAACATTGTGAGATCCATTCCATACATACAGGTATGGACAAGATCCAAGAAGAACCTGCTGTTCACACACAACAATATCAACAGGTGGAGAAACGATGTTTTGTGGTACACCATTCAGCCAAACGACACGAACGACATCAGCAGTCTCTCGATGTCCAAGACCAAGATGTGTGACTCGCCTTTGCACGTTATATAGTTGGCTCAAGTCACCTGCACGAATTTCAACTCGACTACCGAGTCCATTCGCATTGACCCGGCCACTTGGTGCAAAACCTTCTCCCTTAACTTGCTGGGCCTCCAACGCAATATCAATCCAATGATTCGTATTGCCGCCCTGATTCCTGAACATGGCAATGCCTGCACCACCCAGCGCCATGATATCAATATCTCCATCACGATCGAGATCGCCTACATCGAATGTTTTCATGGACTCGTTCGGCCAAACACTGCTGAGTAAGTCATTTGCAGATTCATTTGTGAAATGAAATCCACCATTTGAAAGACCCCTTGCTGTCGTCACTGAGTCTGGATGTCTGATAAGCAAATCAATGATTCCATCATTGTCATAGTCAAAACTTCCAAGATCTAAAACAGGTTCCTCATTGATGCTGATCATCTTTCGGGCACTCATGGGTGTTTCCTGAGATCCCTGAGAAAGAAAGCAGCTCAGACCTGTCGTTCCTCCAACGACAACGTCCCAGTCAAAATCCATATTTACATCTATCACTTCAACAGAACCCGCTTCACCAGCAACTGGTGAAAGACTATGAAAGCGAAACTGGCCATGACGTAAATTTTCGAACCAACCAACTGCATTTTTTCCGAGCACTATAAGATCGATATCCACATCATGGTCAAAATCAACTGATTCAATTTCTTGCAACGAACCAAGTCTGCGCGTACTGCCTTTGAATGCTTCCCTGCGAAAGCCTGCACTCCCCAGACTTGTAAAAACCTGTAATTCATCTTGTGTGCCGATTACCAGATCGATGAATCCATCGGCATCAAGATCAACTGGACAAACGGATGTGACAGCGTCTTGCTCAGGCACAGGAAAGTCAAACGGCTGAAGGACACGCCCCTCACCCTCGTGGTAGATATTTTCAAGACATGTAATTCCAGAAGCACCAAAAACGACCAGATCGAGATCCGCTGCCGGGCAGTTTTTGCTCACATTCTGCGAGAGAGATTGTTGTTGCTCTTCTTCTCTTGGTGAAGGAAATACTGACTGTACGGCGCGCCTTGCCTCATCAAAATCAAGGTCCAGATCCACTGCAATCGCACCAACCGTTCCCTCTGGCAGGACAGACTCACAGAGCATCTGCCAACCTTCATTGTGCTGACTCCACACCACTAACTTTGAATCAAACACAGTAATCAGATCAAGAGAACCATCAAGATTCATATCTTCGAGAAGACATGTTTTCGAGTCTCCAATATCATTGATCGATAGTTCTTCATTGAAGTCAAACTGAACAGCAATTGCTGCATGATCAATAGACTCACTCAGCCCATACTGTTTCAGCATCGATTCACCAAATGGTTCACATACAAACTCCAATGGATGAGGGCTCACTCTTCGACGATCCAACTCACTTTGGGGGGTGAGTACATTTGCGATTCCAAAAAGGCGAGCAGATACTCGTGACCACTGTCCTTCTTCTGCTGCTTGAATAGACTCGCTGAGAAATACACGAAGATCGATTTTGGTGAAGGTCTTGATTGTTTTTGAATAGGGTGCGATGGCATGCCAACATGATTCAATCTGCTCTGGCAACTCGATATGATCTGCATAGTATTCTGGATCCTTTGCGATCACCCGCATCCATTCAATATGAAGCCAGATATTTGATGGTGCGATTTGGATTGCTTGATCCAACGTCTCTAGCTTTTCTAACAACTGATGTTCGCCCATCTCCTGAGCCCGCCATAATCCGTACCATCCAGCTGCCTGCTCCGGTTGTTCTTGAATGATGCTCAAAAACATCTGCTTGGCTTTCGTGCTGTCCTGAGCAAGCATAGAAATGATTGCCCACAACCAATTCTCTACTCGCCCCTCAACATTCGTTTGGCCCAATTCACGTATTCTTTGCTTCGCATGATCCAGACGCACACTATCAGTTGGTTCATCAAAGAACGCCAGTACGGCTGCCACCGCAAGGTTCTGCCTCGTGAACACATTCTTTGGCAACGACTCTGCAATTTGTTCCAACAGTGGAACCGCTTGATCCAACGAATGGTTCTCTAAAAGCCCGACAGCCCTATTTGCTTCCTTAATCAGTGCGATGGCTTCTTGTCGTGTTTCTGGTACGTCTTCTACGCTGGACCTCGTGTTCAGAAAATACACGGCCAAAAAAAGCAGAAAAATACTGAGTAATCCAACGTTAGCTATTATTGGTACAATCACTCGCAAGCGTTGATCACTTTTAGAATCTTTCATCACTCAAACCACTTCTTCAAAAATCTCTCTCTCACGATACGAATATGTGATGCAAGAAAATCGAACTGTCAGGATATCATTCGCTAGCCTTCTAATGTATGCCTCGTAGATACAACAGCGATAACCTAGGTAAATGCCAGACGATCCAGCGAGTACTGTAACAGGGCCTCAAAATTATGTTTTTATCTCTCCAAAAAAAACCGCTTCGTTATTGCATGATTCTTATTTTGACTGTACTCACCCAACGGCTTGGTGTTGCAGCTGAAAAAGAATTCAATGACGTGGGGATTTTTGCCAAAACGTCACCACGGGCCGCCAACTGTCCACGGCAGACCACTGCACTCCCACTTTCGATTCAACGCGGTGATCATATTTGTTTCATTGGAAACACGCTTTTTGAACGAGCCCAACTCTTTGGTCAACTTACGGCTACACTGCACGCAGCCTTTCCTGACAATGAACTTGTCATTCGCAATTTAGCATGGTCAGCGGATGAAATCGATCTCGCACCGCGTCCAGACAACTTTGGAGATATTGACCAGCACCTCACCTTCTTAGAAGCAGATGTCATCATAGCTGCATATGGATTCAACGAATCCTTCGCCGGTGAATCTGGACTGGATGCATTTCAGGAAAAACTCACCACCTTTTTGGAAACGTTGCAGTCCAAAGCATTTAATGGAACGGCCGCTCCTCGTGTTGTGCTCGTCTCACCCATTCCAAATGAAAACGTACATGGTGTCGCTGCAGCTGATCAAAACAACTCACGCATCAAGATGTATACCGATGCAATGCACACCGTTGCAGAAAAACAGGGTGTAGGTTTCGTTGATGTCTTCAGGCCAATGCTTCAGCACCTCGACAATCCAGCAACTGACCTCACAATCAATGGTTGTCATCTCAATAAAGAAGGCTATGACCTCTTTGCAGACTCCTTCTTCCGTGCCTGTTTTCAGTCACCCCCTCCTGTTGTTGAGGAGCGACTACGGCTTGCGACTATTGATCTCGACCTTCAATTCTTTCGTCGATATCGGCCACTCAACACGTTCTATTACACGGGTGGACGTAATGGACGATATGGTTATCTCGACTTTCTTCCAGCGCTTCACAGTTTTGACATTATGTGCGCCAATCGTGATCGTCGGATATGGGATATTGCACACGGTCGTCCAGTTCCCGCAGACATTGATGATTCAAACCTTCCGGACATGCCAACCGTGGATGAGTCCAGAGGAGCGAATACGTGGCTCCCAGCTGAAGAGGAAAAAAAAGCGTTTCAAGTGGATCCTCGATTTGAAGTGAACCTTTTTGCAGGGGAGGAACAATTTCCAGAGATTGCAAATCCGATTCAGTGTCGCTGGGATGCTCGTGGCCGAATGTGGGTGAGTACATCACAAGCGTATCCTCATGTTTATCCAGGAATGGCCTCTCGAGACAGGCTTGTCATACTTGAGGATGTTGACGGGGATGGTCAGGCGGATACATCCAAGATCTTTGCCGATGACCTCCATCTACCTCTTTCTTTCGAATTTGGTGATGGGGGTGTCTATGTCTCTGAACAGCCTTATCTCACTTTCCTCAAAGATACAGATGGTGATGACAAAGCAGATATTCATGATGTTATTCTCTCAGGTTTTGGAACAGAAGATTCTCATCATTCACTGCATGACTTTATCTGGTCTCCTGATGGAGGTCTTATTTTTCGAGAAAGTATTTTTCACCATTCACAGGTTGAAACACCCTATGGTCCTGTTCGTCAACAAAATAGCGGATGGTTTCGTTACGATCCGCATTCCTTCGCGCTCACAAGCTTTGGAACCTATCACAGTACGAATCCATGGGGAGTGACATTTGATCCATGGGGGAATCACGTAGCCAGTCATCCTATATTTGCAGAGGCTTTTCATTCGCTTGATCCTCCCTACCCACAACAACACGCCAAACCCCAAGGACTACAAGCCTACTCTGGCACTTGTGGCCAAGCCTTTGTTGATGCACCAGGATTTCCGCAAGAACTCCAGGGAGGATTCATTAAGGCACGCTATAAGCCTACGAATAGAATTGAAATCCATAATTGGATTGAAAATGATTTCGGATACAAGGAACAGTATGTCAGTGATCTCATTTTTTCCACCAATCTGAGTTTCATTCCTGTTGACTGTCATTTTGGTCCACGTGGTGACCTCTTCGTGGTAGATTGGTACAACCCGGTCAAAGGACATGCTCAGTACTCCCTCCGAGACAGCCGACGTGACCGTGAGTCAGGACGCATCTGGCGCATTATTGGTAAAGGTCAAAAGCCTTCGAAACTTCCTGCGATTGCGTCAGCAACAGAAGACGAGTTAGCGTCACTGTTGGGGCATCAAGAATTCCGTGTTCGATACCTTGCAACGCGTGAACTCACAGTTCGAGACCGAACGCAAGCCGTTCGTGCTGTTGAATCATGGTTGAATCGCCTCGACAGAAATGACTCAGATTATGTGCGGAATAAAACTGAGGCCATGTGGGCTTTTTCAACACTTGGTTCCATCCGCACTGATCTCGTATTAGACCTTTTCGCCTGCGCAGATCATCATGCACGGGCTGCGGCTATTCGACAGCTTCAGTTCTGGCATACGTCCTTCCCAGATTGTGACGAACTGCTCATGCAAGCTGCGCAAGACGCCTCTGGCATTGTTCGCATGGAGGCAGCCATGTCAGCGAGTTGGGTGGGAACACGCACTGCACTTGATGCCGTCCTTGAAGTCTGTCGTCGCCCCATGGCCGGTCATCTCGAATATGCTGCCATCTGTGCACTTGAATCTCACACCCTCCGACGTCATTGGGAAAACGATACTGCCTCTTTGATTCCAGCACTTCTCAAACGCACAAAACGCAAGCAGGAGATACGAGAACCGAAGCCAAATGGCAAGGAAAAATCATTTGATCAACAGCCCGGTCTCGTTGATTTTCAGATTTCCTGTGAACCAGAGCGCATGCTCTTTACGCTCAAGCAGTTTGCTGTCCTCCCAGACCAGCCGGTAAAAATTGTCTTCACCAATCCAGATGCCACTGACCATAACCTTGTGATCGTGAAGCCGGGAGCCTTGGCAGAAGTTGGCATTGCTGCAAATGACATGGCCAAAGACCCAAAAAATGCCTCGAGTGATTTTATTCCGGAGTCAAAGAAAGATCTCATACTTTCTGCAACACCTATGATCGGTCCAACGCGGAAAGCACTTGTTCACGTGCTTCGCTTCAACGCACCAACAAAACCTGGTGTCTACCCATACGTATGCACCTTCCCTGGTCATTGGATCGTTATGAATGGGCAGATGGTGGTTGCAAAAGATGCTGCTGAGGTTGAGGAACTTTTGGCAGCCTGTCGACCGACGATTGTGAAGAAGTGGACACTTGATGACTTTCCAACTGTACAGACTTCGACCACGGAAAACACATTGATTCGTGGCATGCACGCATTCGTGAAAGCACAATGTTCACAGTGTCATGTTGCTGCCGGCCATGGTGTCAATCTTGGCCCAAACCTTATTGGAAGTATCAAGAAACTTCGTGGACGAGAACTCCTTCAGCATATCCTTGAGCCGTCAAAAGATATTCATAAGAACTATCAAACCATACAATTTGTCCTCAAGAATGGAAAAGTTATCTCAGGGATGATTCTCGAAGAGACGCCAACGTCCATTCGTCTTGCGACCAATCTCCTCGCACCAGATCAGGTATCGGTCATTAAGAAGACAGAGATTGATGAGCAGTTTCCTTCTCAGATCTCATCGATGCCGGCAGGTTTGCTTAACGTACTCACACGAGATGAGATCAACGATCTCCTGTCATTTGTTGAAGCCGGGGACGCTCTTCCTGATTCTGTTATGCATGCTCCATCACACACATCAAATCAGGATCCGAGTTCCAAAACATCTTTGCAGTAACGGATACTTCGCTCGATCTCCGACATCTGATAGTTCCTTTGTGCCTCTAGCTTGTCTGATCCAGTTGGCTGAAAGGCAGGTATCGGATTTCCTTTTTTTGCCAGTGCGAGAAATGCAGAAAAATCCTCTGCCAACGCGTTTGGAAATGGATTCCAGAATTCCTTTTCATAAATTGAAAATGTCTTTGGGAAACCTGAAATGGTTTCAATATGAACAGTTACGTCAGGGCACTCTTTTCTAAAGATCTGAAAGAACCTCTTGAAGTCGACGCACCCTTCTCCCATTGCCGTCCACTGTGCTTTAATACCACCTTCTGACTCCCAAAGCATCGTGTCACGAAGACTTGTTGTGAGTACATACGGCGCAAGATTCAAAAGTGCCTGTACTGGATCCTCGAGTGTCCAACAAGCGTTTCCAGAATCAAAGTTGACGCCTACGAAATCAGTCCCTGCCTCTTCTACCAGTTGTTTGAGCTCTCGTGACTGCATATCACCGGCATGATTCTCGACAGCGATTTTGACTCCAGCGTCAATTGCTTGATTTCGTGCTTGTTTCAAAACCTTGACCGTATCTGCAATTCTCGCTTCAATGCCTCCCTCTGTAAGACGATCAGAGCGATTGCCCAAAATCACCCGAAAGGCTGGAGACCCTAAAGCCTTTGCCATTCGAATACCCAATGTGAGATGTTCGTAAGCGGTTCCCCAATCCGCTTTGAATGTTTTTGATGTTGGGCAAATGCTCCAGGATCCGAGCACAATATCAACCCCGTTATCCAATCCATAGCGACGAATTTCCCTCAGTGAGGCATCGTCATATCGCCCTTCAAAGGGACCAAAGTCTGTAATGAAAACAGAATCACACCCTAATGTGACGGCATGATCCACGAGCTGTCGGGCATTCCACTGCATTGCCCGAACGGCAAAGTTGTCAAACCCCAACTTGATTGTCTGTTCTTGTGATGCTGACACCGATAACGTGCTATTGGCAAAAACAAGACTCGAGGCGATGAATCCACGTCGCGTGATTGGCATGCTGTTTTCTCCTAGTCACAGAACTATACCACTCAGCAATGCGTTACAACATGGCAGGGCTTCTGGAACGCATCTCTTCTGTAGGCTTTATCAGCTTACTGTAAACGTATCAAATTTTTATGTCCCTCTCTTGCTTCAAAAAAATTTTTCACGGCTGGAACGGTATAGACATTTTTATGTCCAGAGGGCCATGCTACAGAAAGACTTTTTGGATGCTCATCTTCTCCCAGACAAAATGTCAATGTTTTTTCATTGGCAGAGAGATAACTTCCTCCACCCTTGACGAGTCTGAGTAGCTTGCGCCTTGATGTTTCTAATGTGGCAAATGCTCCAACAGCGTCTCGGTGTGATTGGGAGCCGACAAGCTTGACGCGAATAACAGCTTCTGGACGAGCATCATTGAGAAGAATTGCAATTGGCTCATCGGCATGACTCACAACAATATCTTGATCGCCATCACCATCCAGGTCAGCAACAGCAGCACCTCGTCCAGTATGTGACTCGGAAAAGTAACGCCCAGAGGAACTTGCAACATCTACAAAATACTTGCCTTTCTCATTGTGCAGCAATAGTGCCTTCTGTCGGCGAGGAGCACCTTTTGGCGCGAGAAGCACATGGCCATTTGTACAAAAGATATCTTCATAACCATCAAAATTGATATCGAGAAAGGCCGTTCCAAAACCAACATACCTCCGCCTAAGCAGACCAATTTTCATGGGGAGGCTAACGTTCTGGAAAATTAGTTTACGCATGTTCCGATAGAGCGCAAAACTTTCATCTTCATAATTAGCAACCCAAAGATCGGGCAAGCCGTCCATATCTACATCTGCAGAGTCAACACCCATGCTGCCATCCGCTAATCCCGATAGTCCAATAGACACACCACTGAGAAGGCCTACTTCTGTAAAACCTTCATTCTCATTGTTTTCATACAAGGCATTCGGCGTTGTGTCATTTGCGACGTACACATCTGTATCACCATCAAGATCAAAGTCAGCCGCAATAACACCAAGACCTTTTCCCGTCAGACTCGGTTGAAAGTTGTTGTTGGCGGAACGAAAACGGCCCGACTTTGTTCCAAGATAGACTTGGTCCGGCAGGCCCTCGAATTGACCTGGTGGGCAAATATCCAACTGTCCCTGGACCGTACACGGCGGGTTATTCTCTGCACTCCAATCGACATACGTTGCGAGAAAGAGATCTGCAATTCCATCGGCATTGAAGTCACCCGACGCAGCGCTGCTATAGAATGTTTCTTGGTCAATACCAAGCGTTTCAGGATCAATGCGCCGAAACTGTTTGTTCTTTTGATTGCTGTACAACCAGCAGCCGAAAAAACCCGTAACTAAGATGTCAGGGAATCCATCACCTTCATGATCAAACACACAAATTCCATGTGGGTAAAAATCTGGACCTCGAATGGCTGCCTCTTCCGTGACATCCTGAAAGGTGCCGTTCGTATTCTCTAACAGTACTGCAGGTAATCCAACTGGCTTTCCTTCGTGTGTGAATGTACCCCCACGCAGGGCAAAAACATCAGCATCACCGTCTTGATCATAGTCTAAAACTGCAATACCTGAGCCGAGTGATTCGACTATTGAGTAACGCCCTTTGTCTGATCCGGTTTTCGAAACAACATGAAGGTCCTGTTGCTCAGCAATATTCGTAAAGGAATACTCACTGTCATGAGATTCCGTTTCATGGGTCGTCGAAGGTCTTTTTTCTGTGCTTGATTCATGATTGGCTGTTGACTCACAGCCGCATACAAGCATCACAATAAGAATACACGTGCCAACCCTAGAGGCACCTTCGACAACCACACTCTCGGAATGCTCTTTTGTGGAATACATAGCCAGTGCTTCTTCTCTAGAATGATTTCGTTGGCACGATATCTAATACTTTTTGGTGTCCTCGATCTTCAGGTGCGTGCTTTTTTAGAAATTGTCTTGCTTTTTCATGCATGGGATCTGTCAAGAGTACAACTCGCAACCATCGCAAACCCTCATCATGGCTTTTCCATTTCCAGGTCAGCATCGCCAACTGATATCGAAGATCAGCATTGAATGGTTGTTGAGATAGTTTATTACTAATCTCTTTCATGTTCTCTAATGCGATCTGTCCCTCTAAGACTTGTGCTTCAATTTTTGTGAGATCTCCGCCTGTTCCTGCAACTCTATAGGCATGCAAAAGATCTCTCTTCACAGCAATATCTTCTGGTTGCAGGGATATGGATTTCTCATAGGCCTCTATTGAATCCTGCACCTTTCCCTGTTCGAGATAAACACGACCCAATATGGACATGGCTTGGGGATCGTGTTCGACGAGGGAGTAAGACTTTTTCAAAACCTTTTCCCCCTCACCAGACTCACCCAGTTTTGAATGGCAATCAGCCTGGCTTGTCACCGCCTGCACTGAATGCGGCGCGATTGCATGCAATTTCTGCCATAACAACAGTGCCTTCTCAAACTGTAATTGTTTCATGTAGCTTTCTGCCAAGCCAGCGATCATGTCTTCGTTATTGGAATCAAAAGAAAGGCCTTGCTCGTAGGCATGAATAGCTTCAGGCCAATCATTTTTCAGACTGTATATAAGGCCTGCATAGCGATAGGGCTCTGCCTGCTGTGGAGCATAGGCTTGCCAGAGCGCAACAACCTTTTCGGCATCGTCAAGAAGACCCGTTGCAAGCGCAAAAACAATAAAGCCGCGATAAATGCTTTCACCATCTGCTCCTGGGTGTTCAAGCAGTTCTTTCCATTGGTTTTGTATCGCTGCAAAATCTCCTACGCGGGCACGAAGAATTCCCCATGATCGTTTGATTTCGTTTTTGGGGTATCCTAAGTCCGCGGCTGTTTTCAACCATTGATCTGCTTTTTGAATATCGCCACGTCGAGACGCTAATGTCGATCGATAAAACGCTGCTTGCGCTTGAGACTTCCCAGACCATTCATACAGTGTGAGCCACCACTGTGCATCGTCTAAGCGACCAGCATCGAGCATGATTTTCGTTTGCCATGACGCAACATATGGGAAGCCAAGAGCGCTAAAGATAAAGATCACCACAAGACAAAAGATGACAACTGTTTTGTGCTTTGCAAAAAACAAACGGAGATTCCCGAACGAAAGCCTCGCCGTCCGTTGTTCTGAGCCGACGCCGTGCTGGGGAGGCAAGGAACCCATAGCAAGAAACCCTTTAGAAAGGACAACGAAGCATAAAAACTGATGATTTTACCCGGTATTCACATGTCTTTAATCTTAAGAACAGCCTTTGATTTCATATCCTCTTATGTTATAAATTTCTACAGGGTTCTTTGATTTTTATGCTTTTCATTCTTTTTTGAGGGGATCATTATGAAAACTTCGCAACGATCTGGCGGGTTTACGCTCGTTGAACTGCTTGTTGTCATTGCCATTATTGGAGTACTCATTGGCCTACTCCTACCAGCTGTTCAAGCAGCACGAGAGGCTGCCCGACGAGCCTCATGTAGTAACAACCTGAAGCAAGTTGGCCTTGCCTTGGCAACGTATTACGATGCTCGAAACAATTTTCCCATGTACCAGTTTCATGGAAATCCAAGAACAGGCGAAAGCGCTCGAGACATTGGGAACGGTCCTGGGAATAATGGTGATTGGCGGTCCTGGACAGGCCATGGTGTCTGGTCACAGATTCTTCCACAAATTGAAGAGCAGCCGTTATATGACTCAATCGATTTCAATGTGTGGTATAGCCATGGCAATAACAATACTCCACGTTCAACACGTATTAATGGGTTGATCTGCCCATCAGACAGGCGTGTTTTTACAGCCACTCGACCAGGAACCAACTACGTATGCAATGCAGGTGCAAGTATCGATGCATACAACTACAACAATGGTGGGCCTGGACAGAATACAAGAGCTGATACATGTGGCGCCTTGAAGCGACGGATTACCACAGATCTGAATGAACTGCTGGATGGTACGAGCAACATCATCTTGGCAAGTGAAATCCTCAAGGGCAACAATGGTGCTGCTCCATCAATGCAGAGTAAGCTAGCCGAAACCACCTTTCGGACGGGTACTGCTCAGGGTGGTACAAAGACTTGGCTGACAGCTGCAGATCTTGACACCCGTGGTCAGGCAGCACTCTCCAATGGTCACAACGGAAATAATGCAGGACGAGATTGGATGGCTGGTATTCCGTCGAAGTCTGTCTTCAACACCGTTGCTCCTCCAAATTGGGAGTATCCTAGTGTGTGTGAAGGCGGTGGTTACGGTGACACATGTGATCGAGATGGAATTTACCCACCACGCAGCAGACATCCTGGTGTCGTCATGAGTGTCGGCGTTGATGGCTCCACCCATTCAATCAGTGACAACATTGATCTCGTGACGTGGCAACGCCTCGGTGCTGCCTCTGATGGGAATACAACTAGTTGGGAATAGGCCGTCCCATTTTTGTTTTTCAATACTCATTGGCGTACCCGCATCGTGCTGGACGCCAATGAGTTTTTTCATACTTATTTGTTGAAAGGATTTTCTGATGCGAACCAATGTATTTGCGTTCCTTATTCTGACCGCTTGCCTTGTAGGATGTGGCGAGAAAGATGTTCGTGTAGATGTTGTGGTTCCACCTGCCGTTGAACAAATTAAGGTTGAATTGAAAAACATTGCTGAGGCTGGCGAAATGGATAGTGGTGTCTTATATGTTCAGGAATTAGCCCAAGAAATTGCTGCTGCCGATGCAAGCAAAGCTGGCCTTGTAAAGGCTTGCAAAGAACTCGAGTCTGCAAAAGGAAAAAAAGACATCGAAGAAAAAGTCCAGGCAATTCTTTCCATGCTTGAATAATTGCTCACACCAGCAAACAGACCCTACAGACACACGGCTGATATGCTTTTTATGCGGCTGTGATTGAAAAATGCGAGCACGTGCCTGTAAGGTGTGTTTTTTGACCCGCCTGAGGTCCACGTGTCAACACTCTTCTTTAATGCCACCAATACTGTTGCACTCATCGCATGGTGCGCCTTGGTGCTTTTTCCATCGCGACGACTTTTGACTATCCTATGCGGGTGTGTTGTTCCTACGCTCCTTGCGAGCTGTTATTTTCTTATCATCGTCTGGAAGTTTGCAGAAAATGGTCCTCCCCCAGAAGATGTCATGACAATCAATGGCTTGCGATCTGTTTTTTCCGATGACTGGGTCTTTGTCGCAGCATGGACGCATTACCTGTGCTTTGACCTGTTTGTTGGTGCATGGATAGCACGTGATGCTGTGAGAATTCGCATGCCCGCATTCATCCGGACCGTATCCCTCATTTTGACTTTTCTTTCTGGACCCATAGGCTTTCTACTCTATATGACTGCTCGGACACTGTTACAGCGGTCCGTATGCATTGATGACACTCCTCTCAAAGATCAGTCCGTCACTTTCGATACCGGCAGCACTTCATGATTCTTGAATTATCATCTTCTCTATCATGGATCCCTCAGCATCGCCTGCGGATGCCTATCTTTGCAGTCGTCGCCATCTTTCTGGCCTGGTTTGGATCTATTGATACCCACGACTCTTTGTTCGCATCAGATATCACTGATCCCTATGTGCGACCACTTGACGTAGCCCTATCTGAAAATGGTCACTGGTTGGTTTCAGCGAATGCTTCCGGAACACTCGCACTTATCGATTGTAACCTTGGTATTCAAGTCGATGATCTATCCATTGGAGCAAAACCTACTGCCATCACATGCACTCACGATGAAGCGTTTCTTGTGACCACTCTCGAAGACGGATACGTGATAGCCGTTAACATTCTCGATGGAAAACTCATCATCCGAAAGAAGATGCACCTTGGCTTTGAACCACGGTCGATTGCCACAAGTATTGATGGACGTCGAGCCTACATCGCCCTTTCTGCGTCTGGCCAGGTAGCAACAATTCGCAATGATTCTCTTGATGTGATATCCCTCACTGATATTGATGCGTTGCCCACATCCGTGGCTGTTTCTCCAAATGGAAAACTTATTGGTGTCGCATGTGCAAGCCCAATGCAATTAGTTGTCATGGATGCCAAAAACAGTCAGGTTCTTTCACAACATCCATTTCAGGGTCTCAATCCTGGACACATCGCTTTTGGTCCAGACTCGCGTTACTTGTACATCGCCTTTACCTATGACGGAGGCAGTCATCCAAGTCCTGGTAATATTCGTCGTGGATGGGTCACAGGCAGTCGACTTGGACGCCTTGAACTAAACGACGGGCAACTTGCTGGCCTCACGCTTGACGTTCCAGGAAAAGCCGTCGGTGATGTCCTTGGACTGGCTGTACAAGACAATCATCAATTACTGCTGACAGCAGGTGGCACCCATGAACTCCTTCGTTTTTCGACTGGGCATCTGCCTTGGACTCAGATTAGTGGAACAGAAATTATGGAGAAGTCGCTGGCTAATGATTCACAACGATTCTCTCGGATCAAGCTTGGCGGACGTCCACTGGGGATCACAATAAGTGGTAATCAGCGGTCTGCTTTTATTGCGAATAGCCTGCTTGATACCGTGCAAAGAATTGATCTGAACACACACACACTAGCACAGACTTTTTCACTTCTCCAGAAACGCAAACCGACCAAGGAGCAGCAACTGACTCGGAGGGGTGAGGCTATCTTTTATGATGCCGAAAGAAGTCTTGACCAATGGTATAGCTGTCATACCTGTCATTATGATGGTGGTGGCAATACGGTTACGTTTGATACTCGTAATGATGGATCCACCGGAACATATAAAACGGTCCTGCCATTATGGGGTATTGAGCGAACAGGTCCCTGGACCTGGCACGGTTGGCAGCATGATCTTCACGCCTCGCTCAAGAAATCTCTGATTGATTCAATGCAAGGCCCCACTCCAAGTGCTGAAGATGTTGTGGCATTAGCAGGTTTTCTTAAAACCCTCGAAGCACCACGAAGTCCGCACCGTCAAAAAAATGGACAACTCACAGCAGCTGCACTTCGTGGTGAAAAGCTATTTTCAAGTGCTCGTGCTGGATGCGGTTCCTGCCACTTCGGAGAAGACTTTACATCATCGGATCTCTATGACGTGGGCTTGGGAAGCAAAAATGATTACTATCCAGAATTTAGTCCGCCAACACTCAGAGGCTTGTATCGAAAGACCATGTACCTGCACCATGGTCGTTCAAAATCCCTAAGTGACCTTCTTACCGGGCCTCACAGTCCTCATGCTGTCAGTGGGCTTGAGGAATTTTCCTCGCAGGAAATAGATGATCTCATTGCATACCTCAAATCATTGTAAAAGCTCTATTCGACAACCATACTGACCACTTGCTTGATCCCTCATTGCGTGGATACACGTGGTATAACAACCCAATAGACCATTGTTTCACAGCTGTTCGGAGAACTTTTTCGATGGCTATTCTGAGTGTGCTTTTTTTCCTTTTTGTTGGGCTGCTTGATTATTCTGCACTCGGCGGCACCTACAACCTGGATCGAGATATAGGGGACGTGGTTCCGGCATGGAAAAACTTACCCGGTACGGATGGAAAACAACACAGTTGGGATGACGTATCCCATCAGGATTTTGTGGTAGTCGTTTTTACATGCAATAGCTGCCCTTATGCCATTGATTACGAGGACCGTATAGAAGCCCTCTCTCGCTTGGCCCAAGAATCTGATAGCCGTTTTGCCGTCGTGGCCATCAATTCAAATCAGATTCCTGAAGACTCTTTACAGGCAATGCAGAAACGTTCTCGGGAAAAGCAGTTTTCTTTTCCATATCTAACTGATGCAACGCAAGATGTCTCTCGTGCATTCGGTGCCATTCGCACACCGGAGTTTTTTATTCTCGACCATACACGGCGAATCCGTTATATGGGTGCCATGGACGATAATGCTGAAGCAAGTCATGTCAAAGAACAATATCTTTTCGATGCTCTTAAAGCTCTCAAGCAAGGACGTGCTGTAACTGTTACGGAAACACCACCCATCGGTTGTATGATTCGTAAGGCTCGAAAAAAAAGATACCGTCCCTGAAAAAATCTCTCCGATCATTGCTTTCTGTTCACTGAATCATCGCTCTGTGAAATATTAGGGGTCTTCATTATGAGCAAAACCATTTTCTTTCTCGTTTTTGCTGGCACACATATGAGGGCCTTCAAATATGCACTCTAAACGTCCTATCGCGTTTCTCTTTGTTTTTCTTTGTCTTCATGCAACCGGCCTCGCTGAAGACATACGACTATCACCACTGAAAGATCTCAATGGCTACTTTCCTTTTCGTGCTCCAGCATCCGCAGACGCATGGCAGGAACGGTCAGAAGCAGTTCGACGCCGTGTTCTGGTTTCTCAAGGCCTGTGGCCATCTCCAACAAAGACATCGCTCAATCCTGTCATACATGGCACGATTGAAATTGCGGATGAGCACATGCCTGGTGGGGCATACACTGTTTCAAAAGTCTATTTTGAAAGCCTTCCAGGATTTTTTGTAACGGGAAACCTTTACCGTCCAAAACACACGACCAAACAAGTTCCTGGAATCCTTTTCTCACATGGGCACAGGAAAGATGCGCGGCTGGCATTGGAGTCATCAAAGCACGTCCGAGAGGAAATTGCTTCTGGTGCTGAACGTTTTGAAAATGGAGGTCGTAGCCTGTATCAATCCATGTGTGTGCAGCTAGTACGAATGGGATGTGTCGTATGGCAATGGGATATGCTCGGTGACTCAGACTCTCAACAACTCAGCCGCCAACTCGTACATGGATTTAAGAAGCAACGGCCTGACATGAATCGGCCGGATCATTGGGGGTTTTTTAGTCCTCAGGCCGAAAACCGCCTTCAAAATGTCATGGGACTGCAAACATGGAATTCCATACGTTCACTCGATTTTCTCCTCTCTCTTCCCGAAGTAGACCCGTCTCGCATCGCCATGACTGGCTCGAGTGGCGGAGGCACCCAGACCATGCTACTTGCAGCTGTTGATGATCGCCTTGCGCTTTCATTTCCTGTTGTCATGGTCAGCACATCGATGCAAGGCGGGTGCACATGCGAGAATGCCTCATTGCTTCGTATTGGCACTGGAAATGTTGAACTCGCTGCCCTTTTTGCACCCAAGCCACAAGGAATGAATACCGCTGACGATTGGACGAAAGAGTTGGCAACAAAAGGATTTCCAGATCTTGAAAAACTGTACGGCCTCCTGAATGCTGAAAAAAATATCATGCTCCTACGAGGTGAGCACTTTCCTCATAACTATAATGCAGTCACAAGGTCAGCATTCCATTCATTTTTGAATAAAGAATTTGAGCTAGGGTTTCCTTCACCTGTCATTGAGCATGATTTTATTCCGCTTCCTCCAAACCAGCTCACTGTCTGGGATGCACAGCATCCCGCACCACCGGCGGCTGATCCAGAATTTGAGTGCAGGCTACTCAAAAACCTTGCACAAAACATTGATAAAAAGATCCGCTCTACGGTGAAATCAAAAAATGGTGTGCGTGACCTGCTCGATCCTGCCTTTGAAGTACTGATCGGACGCACGTTTCGATCTGCAGGTGACGTTTCCTGGCAACTCGAGAACAAATATCGCCGGAATGACCATGTTCACATGACTGGCTTGCTACTTAATACCACTTACAAAGAACAGGTCTCGGTGCAGTGGCTCTATCCAACAACGTGGAACGGTGATGTCATCATCTGGCTGGATGCATCAGATAACTCACTCCTTACACCAGAACATGCTCCAACAGAAAATATTCAGAGGTTCATTGATCGTGGTGTCGCTGTCGTAACAGCTCAGCTTTTTCACATGAACGATACTGCTCATGCGAACGGTTTAAGCTCACAACAGCGAACCGTCGATACGCCCAGAGAATTTGCAGGCTACACCTTTGGGTACAATAACCCTTCCATCGTGCACAGTGTGCACGATGTTCTTTCAATGATTGCTTTTTTGAGAAATACACCAGTCAGTGGGCATCCTCGACCAAATCGTGTGCTACTTGCTGGCCTCAATGAATCGGCTCCTATTGTTCTTGCCACAAGAGCAGTCAGTGAACGCTCCGTCGATAGAACTTTTGTAGATACAAACGGATTCCGCTTCGCAACACTCGATGATTGGCGTCATCCACTCTTTCTCCCAGGGGCTGTTCGATACCTGGACATTCCAGGCTTTATCGCTGCTGGTAAATCAACGCTTTTACTTGCAGGTGAAGAATCTAAATCACTCTTGCCTGTCACTCAGGACGATATTGACTCTGAGATCACACTTCTCACAAATACGACTGATCGACATGCAGAAGCCATCCAATGGTTCTTAGGTGAGGATTGATTTTCTTATGATCCTCTTCTCATACATGAACGATTCTGCTGCTGCTCTACCTGTCTGATACGTGCGGAACTTTCGTCTTCTTGTTCAAGAGATACCTCGGAATAGTGGGGCACCGAAAACGTTGCCCAAATTCTTAAGGCGGGAAACCGCCACTGTTACCCAGTGAGTCTGAGTCAAAAGGCTGAGGCGGTCTGATCTCTTCTTTTCTATCCGTTCAAAGTTGTACTTACACTTCGGCAACTGTTGTCTCGCTACCACCAAAGCTATTCGCATCGACTCCAAGACGGTGAAGCATGGTTAGATAGAGATCTGATAACGGCCGCTCTTCTCCCTCGACGCTGCTTTTCCAACCAGCATCGGTAGAAAATCCTGACGTACTAGAGTTGTCTTCGTCGTTTCCAAACTTCAGGTATTGCCCATGTTTGAACCCGAGATTGCTTCCACCACTGAGTACGATGGGGTAGTTGCGTGACAGGTGAAAGGCGCTTGAGGCAGAACCAAATAGCGTCACGGTATTATCCAACATGGTTCCGCTACCATTGGGTTCGGGGGTGTCGTTTAAACGTTTGAGAAAGCGAGCGTATTCTTCCATGAGAAAGTTACAGTAGTTGGAAAATTCTGCCCAGCCGTCTGGCTTCTTAGTGTTATGCGAAAGTTGATGCGTCAGGTTGTAGCCAATTGCTCGCGCCAGGTAGTCACTGACTCCCACACCGTTTTCTCTCCCTATTTGCCACGTAGCGACTCGGGTGGAGTCGGTTCGAAAGGCAAGGTAGATCAATTCATACATCGTCTGGACGTAGTTGCGAGGATCATCCGGAGTGACGTCAAGATTTAAGTGGCTCACGTCAACTTGTGGCATGGGGATATCCAGCCAACGGCGGGCTTTCTCAACACGGATTTCGGTTTCGCGTACCGATTGCAGGTATTCGTCGAGGGTGTCCTGATCATGGGTCGAGAGCTTGTTTCGTAGTGAATGAGCATCACTCATCAAGTCATCCAGCGCAGACTGGCTGATCGCCAGACGGCGTTCGGCATCTTTGCCGTTACTCACAAAAAGCCGATCAAAAATTCGCTTGGGACGATTCTCAGCCGGGATTGGACGGCCTGCCTGATTGAACGACATCGTCTGCGCTCCCCGAGGTGAACCGGTTCCGCCATCCGTTGAGAGTACCAGGCATGCAAAGCGAGTCTCATCGCCTATCACGTTTGCATAATATTGATCTAGTGAAATGGAATTCTGATAATCACCACCAGCGCCGGTGTCGGCACCTGTCAGGAATTGGTCAGCATTTGAGTGACCATGTACGCGGCGTACAGCCGGGTGAGACATCCCACCAATGACTGTCAATTTATCGCGCAGCGGCTCTAGTGGGCGCAGACTGTTGGTCACTTGAAAGTTCTTACCAGGATTGTGTGGAAACCAGCTGAATTCCTTAAACGCAGGATCCTCTACTCGCGGCATAGGCACGCCATCGGGCTGATAGAAACAAGCGAGTCGTTTCGGATGACTAGCTGCAGCCGTCGACTTGGCAAAGGTCTCGAAACTGGGTAAGGCAAGAGCAAAGCCGCTGACACCACGCAGGAATTTTCGTCGATCAAATGAAGACAGTTGAGTACGCATGATTGTTCACTCAGGAATTGAAAAGGTCACTCAGAATAATATTACGAATAAGTGTCTTGAGTCCATCGCCTTCGCGTCGGGTTTTCGCTGTGATCTGTTCGAGACTGATGCGATCACCAAAACGCAGAGGGCGACCGAGGGCATAGGAGGTGATTTTGTGTGTCATGGCGCTGGCAAACTGATCCTGACGCAGTTCAATGAGATAGCGCTTCAGGCCATCCATCCCTTGTAAGGTATCGCCATTGAAAAGTATGCCGACAGAATCTTCGTTCCTCCATCTACCAAGTGCATCGTAGTTTTCAAAGGCAATTCCCCAGGGATCGATTTTTTTGTGGCAGGAGGCACAGGCGGGATCATCACGATGATTGGCCATGCGTTCTTTCAAGGTCATCTCGAGAATGCGAGGATCGGCTAGATCTATTTCTGGCACTGCCGGTGGGGGCGGGGGCGGTGGATCATGGAGGATGTTTTCCAGTAACCAAATGCCTCGCTTGAGCGGATGCGAATGCTTGCCATCAGCATTCATCGTTAAGAGCCCTGCTTGAGTAAGGATTCCGCCACGACGGCTTTCAGGCTGCAGATTAACACGTCGGAATTCGCTACCGAACACATCTTTGATCCCATAATGGTTTGCTAGCTTTTCGTTCAGCATCGTGTAGTCCGAATGAAGGAAATCGAGAATGCTGGAATCCTGGCGCAACATTTCCGCAAACAACTCGATAGGTTCCTGCCCCATAGCATCGCGAAGGTTCTCCTCCACCTCCTGGTAATCCAAGAGGGCAAGGCCTAGCCACTGTCTTACAAAATGTTGAGAAAACCGGTCTGAACGTTTATCGACCAACATGCGATCGACCTGTTGAGAAAGTATCGTTGGCTCACTCAAGCGACCCATCTCGGCCCATTGAAGTAGTTCCTCATCGGGCAGACTACTCCATAGAAACATGGCCAGTCGTGTGGCCAGTTCGAAATTCGTCGGCTCTGGTGATTGCACGATGTAGAGAAAATTTGGCGATGCAATCACGGTAGCAAGGACTTCAATCATCGCTTCCTGGGCGTCGTCGCATGAGGGACGGATAGTATTGAATAACTTCACCTTGCCATTCAGCTCTTCTTCGGTAGCGGGGCGTCGCCAGGCACGACATATAAAATTGCTGATGATTTCCCGAGGGTTCCATTCTGAATTCAGTGCGGTGTCAAACACCCGCTGATGCGATTTTGGTGGCCACTGCGCATAGTGTGGGGCAATGATTTCGATGCAGTCGATATGAATACCGCCTCCCGAGCCACCGGGGTGGGTATTTTGAAAGATCAAATACTCGGAAGGATTTGGAACACCCTTACCCAATGGGTGTCTGCCACGGAATGCGTTTCGCGAAATCTCACCAAGGTGGATGTCCATTGCATAAAACTTCGGTCGGTCTGCTGTGGCAGAGATCGTGAATTTCCCTACAGGAAATGAGGTGTGCGAGTTATTACTCGGTTGATAACCAAAGCTAATACGTAAGTCAGGATCCGATGGGGAATCTGTCGAGGAACGCCAGGCCCTGACACGCAAGCGAAGTGTTCCGCTATCTGGTAGAAAATCTCCAAGATCGATGAGTTGCCGTGCGTTCACTGGCAACGCTAACACATAATCAGAAATACTGGGTGCCCCCACCAGATTCTCGAGAGGACGAAAACTATTTTGACCATAACGGGAGTGTGTCGAGAAGCCCCGTCCAGTCACCAGATTGATGAAATGCGATCCATTTTTATTCGGCTTCCACAGCCGTGCTTCTTCCTTGGCGAGCTTTGTCTGCGAATCAATGTCCTGTTTCTTCTTGAGGTTTTCGATACTTTTCAGCGCACTGGAAAGGAAGTTTTCCTCGGCTGATGCACCGGTGATGACGTATTGAACCGGTATGGGACGCTCGCCACGAACGGTCGCTTTTAACAGGGCTGTGTGGGCGATTTCCTGGTAGGTTTCAAACTGCGACGAGGTCATCTGGAGCATCTCAGAACTATTCTGAAAGCCATCCTCGGATTCAGTTTCTGGAGGCAGATCTCTGGCGAAATCGTAAGGCAAACCAAGCAGATCTTGAAGCGCGTAACTTGTTTCGTAGCGAGTGAGACGGCGAAACGAAGTGTGCCCCTGTTCACTGCGACGGGACTGGGAAGCGACAAGCAACTCCTGCGAAATCCAATCGACAACCTTGGCTCGATCACCATCGGCCAGCGCAACCTCTTCCTCTTCAGGCGGTGGCATTTCGCCTTGGCTGATAATGTCGGTCACCTCCACCCACCAGTCTCCGTCGTCGCCATCGATCATGTCCGGATCGAGTACATCGATGCGAAATTTTCCCTCCTGTTTGTCCGGGCCATGGCATTTCACACAAGATGCTTCCAGTAGAGGTCTGATCTCGTGCTGAAAGGTCGTCAGGTTGGCTGTCGGTGGCCCATCCGGTACTGCTAACGCCTTAGGACCAAGGTATTTCGAGAACGTTTTACCTTGGCTGCGCAGTTCTTCCATGGTTGGGGGGGCAGCCATTTTTACACCCTCCATTGAGACACCATCAAACGCGATTTCCGACAGTTGGTAGTGGGTTGAGTCATCAAACTGAAAGGTGAACCGGACGTATCTCCAGCTGCCACGATTGTTAATCGGGAAATGCTTGGTGTGACGACGTTTTTCCCATTCAGGCTGATTTTCCTGTTGATCCAGTTGAGTCCAGTTTTTGCCATTCACCGAGCCCTCCAACACCCAATGATCAGGATCACGAGAGGGAACATCTCCTCCAGAGGTTAATGAATAGCCTGCGATTGCCGTTGCCTCAGACAGTTCCAATTGCCATTGCACCGGTTTTCCCTCGTGATGCCCACACCACTTTGAGTTGGCATTTGTATCCACTGCTTGCAGTACTGTTTGTTTGCCATGTCCAAAATGATTACTGGGCGAAGATACTGTGGGTCCGGCTATCGCTGCAGAAGTAACAGACGTTATTGCAACGAGGATAACGATAGAGACGAGGTAACGGCGTTGCTTGCGCTGAGAAGCGAAGCAGCCGGGCAAACCCGTCGTGAATTCATGAAACGCCTTCCGTGTGTTTCTTCGTTTGCATTTTCGATTCATTATGGGTGCATTCGCCGTCGTTGAAATGACGATACTCCAGCGGGCGGTTTTTCAAAATCCAAATAGAAAAGGCAGACGATCGCTGTTGAGTCGCTACCATGATTCTAGTGCCAATAATGATAAACGGAAATTCTACTATGAAGTTTCGTCAGCAGGTCCCACAAACACGTTATTGAGTGAACGTAATCACTTTTTAAAAGGAATCCTTATTAGCTGGCTCTTTCAGGGGACAGCATACTTTTCAGGCTATTCCTCTGACGTTTGGACGAGGGATCCTTTTTGTCCGAATCGCATGCGGAGATATCCCACAACTATCATTCCACTCACAATCATGAGACCAGCAATGGCAATGAATAGCATTGCTGCTAAGTAAGGCGGCGGATCAAAACGTGATCGTCCGAGAAGTGTCTCAAACAGTGCATACAAAAGTAGGAGCCACAGTGACCGACTGGCGTATGTGATCAGTCGTTCTCGGTATCGTAATGAGAATCCAGAACGGGCTGCCATCCACGCGAGTGCTGGAAGGAGTTGCAATGCATGAATAACCACTCCATGAGGAAATTTTGGTACGCCTTCAGCACCAAAACCCTCAGGATCGAGACCTTTTTCCATACGCATCTCACCATTCACACTGACCCAAATACCCAGTACACAGGATAGTACGAGAAAAACGAGTCCACTCTGAATCGCGAGAACCATGTCTGGGGATGCCTTCATTTTCTGACGGAATGCTCTGAGCATCAGGTCTGTTGCAAGAAGGGTCACCCATAGGATGAGCACACCCATACCATCGTAAAGAAGTGAATCGATAACCGTTGCACGATTGAAATGACTGGCAACACCACGCCAGCGTTGCAGATCAATGAGTGCCACTTCGAAAAGAAGTGCGATCGCAACCGACCATGACAGAACACCATCGAGTCTTCGCAACGGTAACTTTGACCACACCCATCCCATCGATATTGCAGTCAAGCCTCCAGATATTCCAAATAGAATTGGCTTTCGCCATGTAATCGCCCCCTCCCAAGGCCCACCAAGAACGGCCCAGACAATAATATGAATCCCCCCACTCAGCACAAGCAGTGAGCCGATAGATACAAGAGGCCAAGCGCGTTGATCCTTCGACCATGACAGAAAATCGAAGTGCTCTGGGGAAGTAGCGATCATGGTGGAATTCTACTGTCCGTTCAGCAACACTACATAGCATGAAAACTCGAACATTTGGAAGAACAGGCTGGGATGTTTCGGAGGTTGGTTTCGGAGCATGGGGGATTGGTGGTGGCCAATGGGGTGGCGCTGATGACGAGGACTCTATAGCGGCACTTCATACAGCACTTGACGCTGGGATAACTTTTTTTGATACGGCAGATGTCTATGGCGACGGTATTTCTGAACGACTGATTGCCCGCCTCCGAAAAGAGCGACAAGAACCATTTTGGATTGCAACCAAAGCTGGACGTCGTCTATCTCCTCATACTGCAGATGGATATAACGCTGAGAACCTGCTGGCCTTCGTAGATCGCAGCCTCAAAAATCTTGATGTAGATCGTCTTGATCTGGTTCAGTTGCATTGTCCTCCAACGGAGGTTTACTACCGTCCAGAAGTATTTGGTGCCCTCGACGATCTCGTCACAGCTGGAAAAATTCAGTTTTATGGTGTAAGTGTTGAAAAGGTTGAAGAAGCCATAAAGGCTATTGAATACCCAAATCTCCAGTCCGTACAAATCATATTCAATCCATTCCGCTTGCGACCGTCAGAGCTTTTTTTCAAGGAAGCTCTGCGCCGGAAGGTTGCTGTGATCGCTCGAGTACCACTCGCAAGTGGAATGCTTGCAGGTCGTTTTACGTCACAAACAACTTTTCCTGACGATGATCATCGGGCTTTCAATCGAGACGGGGCACTGTTTGATCGGGGTGAAACTTTCTCTGGCGTTGATTACGAAACTGGTTTGTCTGCTGTCGAAAAACTTCGTTCACTCGTTCCTTCAGGCGTTACACTTGCTCAGTTTGCACTACAATGGATTCTCTCATTCGAAGCCGTTACGACTGTGATTCCCGGTGGCCGACGGCCAAGTCAGGTTCAAGAAAATGTGAAGGCTTCCGGCCTACCGGCTCTTCCTGCAAAGACCCTTGAGGCTGTTGCTGAGGTCTATCAGCAATTGATCCATCCGCTTGTCCATCATTATTGGTAATTTTTACCTTCCGGAGGCTCTCATGCTGATCCGTTTCTGCTCTGTCATAGTGATGCTTTGCATCCAGTCATCAGCATCATTTGGTGTAACCTTTAACAAACAGACCATATCAAAACGGTTTGTTGCCGAAGGCTGTGCTGTTGCTGACTTTGACAAGGATGGGCATGCTGACATTACAGCAGGAAACAACATATGGTTTGGTCCACAATTTGATGAACGCGTTGTATTTACACCACCAGCCAATAATCCTTCTGGTCCTTCAAAAACCCCCTACGATCCCAAGCGTGGATACTCCGATTACTTCTTAGCATTTACCTATGACTTTAATAGTGATGGATGGTCTGACATTTTAGTCTATGGACTCCCTGGGAAACCCGCATTGGTATTTGTCAATCCACAAGGACGCGACAAAGGGTACTGGTCACAGCATGCCGTGTTTGATATCGCAGATGGTGAATCGCCTGGCCTGAGAGATATGAATGCTGACGGGCGGCCTGAACTCTTCGTCCACTCGAGCGACGGAAATAAGAAAGGTGGTCAACTTGGTTTTGCCAAGATTGACTGGCAACAACCTCTCAGTAAAGCTGCATTTCACCCAATCACGCCACGATCACCTGAAAATGATAAAAAGTATTTTCGCTACACACATGGCTCAGGCGCAGGTGATATGAACGGTGATAACCGTGTTGATATCCTCACGAAGGATGGCTGGTTCGAGCAACCGCCTTCTTCAGAATCACCGACGTTCTGGGAATTTCATCCTGGTCCTTTTGGTCCTCCAAACGCACGGGGTGGTGCACAAATGTATGTTCGGGATGTAAATGGTGATGGACGCAGTGACGTCATTACAAGTCTTGATGCTCATGGATACGGCCTTGCGTGGTTTGAGCAAAAAGAGAATGGAGCCTTTCGTGAGCATATCATCCTCAATCACACACCAGACGAACAACCAAATGGAATTTCTTTCAGCCAACTACATGCCGTAGCAATGACGGATATTGATGGAGATGGACTTGATGATATTGTCACAGGGAAACGACGTTGGGCTCATGGCATTAGTGGAGATGTCGAACCAAATGCACCACCCGTATTGTACTGGTTTGGTTTGCAGCGCAACGATAGTGGTGAGGCTACATTTGTGCCACACTTGATCGATAATGACAGTGGTGTCGGCACACAGGTCACGACAGCTGATCTTAATAATGACGGCCGACCAGATATTATTGTGGCAAACAAACATGGTGTGTTTGCTTTTCATCAACAGTAGCAAGAAGTCTTTACCCGAGACACAGATGCATCCGTGAACTCATCAAAAACGTCCTGTGATGTACTCGTGATTGGTGCAGGGGCAGCTGGACTTTTTGCAACGCTTTGGGCAGGCAGAACAGCTCGTCAGGCAAATTGTCACACTTCAATCATTGCCCTCGATGGCGCAAGAAAACTTGGCGCGAAAATACTGATCGCTGGAGGTGGTCGTTGTAATGTCACACATGATGAGGTCACCGAGGCCGATTTTGCTGGCAGTACGCCCCCAGCCATTCGAAAAGTACTCAGGCAATTTAGCGTCGCTGATACCCTTGATTTTTTCCGTCAGATTGGAGTTGAACTGAAGCGAGAAGACACGGGCAAGCTTTTTCCAGTGTCTGACTCAGCACGCACGGTTCTCAACGCCCTCGTTGACGAAGTGAAAAAAAATGGAGCAGTGATCAGATGCCCAGCAAATGTCACACGTCTTGAAAAAAACGGAACGGTTTTCACAGTAACCACTCCCTCTGAAACATTCACCGCGCATCATGTCATTCTGTGTACTGGTGGGAAATCTCTTCCAAAATCTGGTAGTGATGGCAGAGGATATGAACTAGCCCAGCGTTTAGGGCACTCATTAAGTGAACCAATTATTCCCGCTCTCGTACCGCTTCTCCTTCCAGACGGGCATTGGATCACACACCTCTCTGGCCTGACTGTCGCGACAGAAGTCAAGCTCCTTGCGCGCTCAGGAAAACAACTCACTGCGTGTCGTGGAAGCACCCTTTGCACGCATACTGGACTGTCAGGACCAAGTATTCTTGATATCAGTCGTCACTTTCTCATGGCAAAGTCTGTCGATCCCTCTGTTTCTCTTGTGATCAATTGGCTGCCTGAAAAACAGCCTGAGAATCTTCATCAAGAACTTATTGATCTACAGTCTCGAGGCGTGCAATCCTTTCTTCGCAGACATGTCCCCGCCCGCCTTGCACAAGCGCTCTGTGCGCAAGCCGAAGCTCCATGCACTGGTGATCTTTCTCGTGAGGCAAGAAAAAGACTTGTACGCATATTGACTGCAACACCCCTCGACATTGTCGGTGACCGTGGGTTTTCTGTTGCAGAAGCCACCGCTGGTGGCATACCGTTATCCGAAGTAACGCTTCACACAATGGAAAGTCGAATTGTACCCGGCCTTTTTTTCGCTGGAGAAATGCTTGATGTTGATGGCCGGATTGGTGGATTTAATTTCCAGTGGGCATGGTCAAGTGGTTTTGTAGCCGGCTGTCATGCAGTGCAAGCCGTTCTGCAACGATTCAACGATACACATCAACAAGACTGACATTGAATGCATGGAGACAACATATCACTGCTGTCTCATCAAGAACCACCACATCCATGAGTGTTCCTTTGCACAACCCTTCGATGGTCTTAAAGTAAAAGGGGCAAAGACACTTTTAGGGTAGAGGTACTTCTTCTGCCACTTTGGATGCATTGACGCGATCTTGTTGTGGAGACTCAAGCACCTGATAGGGGTACATGCCAGTTCTCAGGTCAAGTGTTTTGATGCTGCGACGACTGGCTTTTTTCCCTACATGGGCCTTGTGAAAGAGCTGCTGTATTGCTGTTATGACCTGATCAACAGTCACATCAATAACTGCATTCGAATGATTGGGCGGTTGTACAAGAATTGATTGTGTCTTCCATGGCCTCCACTGACGCTGATCTGTTTGTCCACATATCTTTACGATGGGCACGCCAAATGATGCTGCAACGTGTGGCAAACCTGTGTCCACACCAATACAACAATCCATTTGTGAGAGGAGTGCTGACACCTCACCAAGCGAACACTGTCGACTGAAGTCATGAACATGCGATGCAACGTTCGGGTCGAGGGTCTGCTTGAGTTGCTGATGCACATCAAGGTCGGCTAACGAACCACATAGAAACACTTCACATCCAAAATCCTCAATAAGCCAACGAAGGACCTCAACCATATGAGGCATCCGCCAGTTCCTCACTGAGTCACTTGACTTGGGGGATATAAAAACTCTTGGTTTTTGTGGGGGTATCGATGCCAGCAGTTGGTCGACTTTTCGGCCGGATGATTCAGACACCCAATTCTCGTTGTGACCATCGTCAACTGCGATGCCCTCAGCTCTAAGCAGGTCAAAGGACAGTTCGACTTCGTGCCTTCCTTTTTGCAAAGGCACTTTGCGAGTCAGGAACATTCCTCGTCCATCCCGTACTGCACCAATCCGATGTGGGATTCCAGCTAACCATGCCAACAGACCAGTTGAAAGTGAACGTTTCAAAATAAAAGTTTGGTCATATCGACGTCGTCGAATCCAACGTGCTGTCGATACAATGTTTGCAAATGAATTTGGAACCACATCATTAATGCGTTTTGGGCGCTCCCATACAACCAGTTCATTCTTGTACGGACAATCTGCAAGAATTTGGCCAGCACCATGCTCAACAAGGACATCAATGATTGCATCTGGGTATTTCCTTCTTAGATTTCTAAGAAAAGGAATAGCAAGAACGGTATCACCGATATATCGATTGCGGATAACCAGTATTCGTTTTTTCAGATTTTGTTGCTTAGACTTCATCCGTATAACCTTTTGCCTTCCGCCCTAACGCGCAAAGCCAACAAAAAAGCTAAACAACTGCTTGCTATCAAGTGGGTCGTATACAACAGGGAAAGCGAAGTCGAGTGCGATAGGTGCTGGACCCATCGCTGGAACGGTGATCCGCAAGCCCGCTCCTGGTGCGACCCGCATCTGGTTGATCGAAACGTTAGATTCGACGGTACCAAAATCAGTAAAGACGACACCGCGGAGAGAATCATCTGCCGTAATCGGAAACATGTACTCAATCGTATTGAGCCATTGGAATGGACCACCAACAGTAGCGATTGCACCCGTAATTGGATTTTGCTGCGTTGGACTTGCACCACGGAATGCAAAACCACGGAGGGTGTTATATCCCCCTGCATAGAAGTTATCGTAGGCCGGCGTGTCCGGACCAGATATACCAAGTACAGAACCTATGGAGAGCACATGCCGTCCCGATCCATCTGGCCGTTGGTTGACAAGAAAATATTGACGTCCCTCAAGCACACCCCGGGGATACTGAAATGAACCAATGACCTGTTCAAATTCAAATGTTAGAAGGTGTCCTTGGGTTGGAAGAAATGGGCTATCACGGGTGTCGTGAATAATTCCTGCACTGAATCCGTATACGGATTTTATGCCCAACATGCGTTGGATATCTGGAACGAGTACTCGGGGCTGAAAGACATCAACGTTTTCTCCGCGAAAGCCAACATTGACTGACAGGTCAGGAGCAAAAGCAAATTGATAGCCAAGTCCTACGCGGCCACCAAGTCGTTCTTCTGCCCAATCAAAAAAGTAACGCGTGAAGTAACTGAAACTTGTTGAAAGACCAATCCGTGTATCAAAAAGATACGGTTCTTGGAACGTTGCGGTATATCGCTGTAATTGTGTTCCTGGTGCGGCTTCTAGTCGAAAGCGCTGGCCAGCCCCGCGAAAAGCTGTCCCGTTCCGAATGTCATCCCAACTTGTAGGAAGTCGAAAGAGATCGAAGTTCTGCTCATCGATGACAATATTGCCAACCAAACCCGCATTGGAGTTCACGCCAGCACCAATCATGAGCCGTCCTGTTTGCGTCTCCTGTGCATCAACATCGAGAATGACATACGGCTCATTACCAGGAAAAACTTGAATGGGTTGACCAAAACCCGGAGCGATCCCGGGCTGAGGGAAATTCGGGGGGACACCGGGCGCTTGTCCAGGCACAAATCCCGGCGCTGGCGGTGGTAATGCTCCACCGTAACCTACTGCCGGAGCCATGCCTCCCGGAGGTTCCACCTGACCGGGAGCTGGCAATTGAGCAAAATAGTTCGGGGCTGGCTGAATGGGGGATGCATAGTTCGGGGCTGTTGGTCCAGGTGCTGGTAGTGGAGCACCACTCCACTGCTGTGGTGAAGGCTGAGGACTCTGTCCACGCCAGACTGGCGCCTGAGAGGAAACAGGTCTTTCCTTCTGTTGCTCAGGTGAAGAGAGCAAGGCAGAGCTGGGTTCTTGTTCCGCTGGAAGGGCCTCACTGAGATTACCCTCCAAAACAAGATTCAAGACGGTTGTCTCTGTATCTGGATCAGGACTCTGCCCGCGAAAACCGTTATCTGGGTCGGATGCAATTTGTTCCTGAGTTTGTTCAGGCTTACTAAAGACAATCCTTGGCCCTTCACCTTTGGCAGGCTCATTCAGAAACAGTCCGCTCGACTTGAGACGACGCTCATCATTACGCAGTTTACGAATGTCAAGAATATCACCCGGCCTTAAGGAAAGCCGATTCAATATCGTACTGTGCTTCGTATGGGGATGTTCTCCACCAATCCGAACATTGATCTGGCCGACACGATATCGTTGTCCTTCATTGATGTTGTA
Source organism: Planctomycetaceae bacterium (assembly GCA_902629495.1). The sequence goes on along the minus strand of CACORA010000004.1, from coordinate 14,936 downwards.
CACCAAATCAAGCTGCCCAGGCTCCTCAAGAAAACGGGGATCTGCACGAATATCTGCAAAAACAAAACCACGACCACCATAAATGTCACGTACAAGACTGAGATCGCCCTCCATTTGAGTCTGATTAAATGGCTCGCCACTTTGTAGTTTTAGGTCACGTGAAAGAAATTCACCCTTGAATTTACTATTACCAATAAATGATACATTTCGAACGATATAGCGTGGGCCCTCATTGATGACAAATGTAAGGATTGTCCAATCTCGCCCTGGACCACCAACTACCTGCACCTCTCGACCAACTTTTGCTTGAAAAAAACCAAGGCTGCGATAGTACGCCGTAAGGGTATCCACATCGGCATCAATTTTTTCGCGATCAATATCACCACCAAGCAACCAAAAGAAACCTGGTTTTGATTTTATCTGTGTAAGCAAGCGGGCATCACTGGCAATCGTATTCCCAACAAAACTTGTCCAAAGAGCTTTTTTTCTCATGCCTTCATCAATGAGAAATACAGCACCTCTATCCCCGGGCTTACTGCCTTCAACCGTTTTGACACGTGCAGCATCATACCCTTTCTCGTGATAGTAGGATTCCACCCGTCGTCGAGCTTCCTCAACAACGTACGCATCCATCGAGTCTCCGACGTCTATTTCTCCTTTCTTTTTGAGTGTTCGAGTAGACACCCATTCATTCCCAACAAAACGTACATGACGTATCATTGGTCGCTCAACGACCTGGAAAATAACCACAACACCCTGGCGAACACGTACATACTTGGGGTGCACATCTACAAATTTTCGACTGCGATGAAGTGTTCGTACATCTTCTTCAATCGACTGTGGATCAAAACTTTGACCCGCACGAGTCACCAACTTAGGAAGCTTTGAGGCATCCATGGTCTCGTTGCCTTCAATTCTTACTTCAACGATGCGATCACCTGCTCCATCTGGAACCAATGCATTTTGATCTGAAATACTTGCATCAGAGGCAGGCAACTGAGCCATTGCACATGCACTCATCCCAAACAGATACACAATACCGACAAGCAGGGACTTTATGTGGAGCAGCTTTATATGGGCAGACAAGTGTCTCAAGTTGACTCAATCCAACGGAAATGAATAGCGGGTTTGGTGAAGAAATAGCGAAGTTCACCCGAGATCCACAAGGTGAAAACTGCTAACATAAAATTACTTTCCCAGAACCGCTATTTTCTTGTCTCAGAGATCAACTCTGCGTGATTGCCTACCTTATAATTCTTGACTGCTTGCCGTAGTCTCTAATCGTGTCAAATACCTATTCTTCCTATGCATCCTCATATTATTGATCTCCAAGAGTCTGACGACACCCGTGATGTGGTGCATAAGGCAGTTCAGTCATTGGCTGAGGGAAAGACCGTCGGTTTTCCAACAGAATCTGATTATGTCGTTGCTGCTGCAGCACGACAGCCGAAGGCTATTCAACGATTACTTTCTCTTGTTTCTCATCGTACAGAGGAACCACTTCTTTCACTGTGTGTAAAAAGTGTAGAGGAAGCTATTGATTGGGCTCCAAGTCTTAGTCAAATCGGAATAAGAATAGCGCGACGATGTTGGCCTGGTCCCGTTGCGTTGGTTGTTGATGACAACCACCCTGGTAGCCTTGTCCAATGCCTTAACAACACGTCACGACAAGCTATTACAAAGAATGGCCAACTCCGGCTACGAGTCCCAAATCATCCGATACTCAGCAGTTGCATGAGAATGTTGGCAGGACCCATTGTTCTCGCAGAACCAGATGTTCTCGACGAACCACTGTCAGAAACGGCTGAGGCCTTAATTGAACGGAGCAAAACAGCCCTTGATCTTGTCATTAATGATGGACATGTACAGTATCATGATCCATTCACCATAATTAAGGTAGACAACCATAGTTACACTATTCTTCGCTCAGGCATGATTAAAGAAGACGTTATTCATCAAAAATCAAAACTTGTTGTTTTATTTGTCTGTACAGGCAACACCTGTCGTAGCCCTATGGCTGAGGCACTTTTTCGAAAAACCATCGCTGATCAACTTGATTGCAAAGCCGATGAAATTCCTTCACGTGGGGTTATTGTCGAAAGTGCCGGTGTTGCCGCCTGGGCAGGAAGTAGTGCAAGTGCACGAGCCCAAGAAGCCGTTGCTGAACTTGGAGGTTCTTTATCGCATCACCACAGTCAGCCAGTTACTTCAGACCTTGTGAAAAAAGCTGATATTATTTGGACCATGACTGCATCCCACAAATCAGCAATACTTGCTCAATTCCCAGAGGCACGGGATCGGATAGCGCTACTTTCCCCCGACCGAATTGATGTTGTTGATCCAATTGGTGGTCCTTTGGACACTTATAGAACATGTGCTCAACAAATATTGGCGCATATCAAATCAAGAATCGATACACTTGGTCTACCCCTGAAGCCTCCAGAGAAGTAGTTTGACTCAGCCAGAAGGAAGAATACATGCGGATTGCGATAGGCAGTGACCATCGTGGAGTGACCTCAAGACGCCGTATTATTGGTTGTCTTGAGCGTCTTGGCCATGAGGTGGTTGACTGCGGCAGTCATTCGGAAGATGCCGTAGACTACCCCGATATTGCGGGTGATGTTGCCAATCAGGTCAGTGATGGATCTGCCGACAGAGGTATTCTTCTGTGTAGTACTGGTGTGGGGATGGCCATTGCGGCAAATAAACTGCCAAGTATCCGTGCTGCTACCTGTAATGACGAGGTAACAGCTGAAATGAGTCGACGGCATAACGACCTCAACGTGCTTTGTATTGCAGCTGAAATGATCGGTTCTGAGGAACAGGAAAAAATCATCCGAACCTGGCTGGATACCTCTTTTGAGGGCGGACGGCACGCCAGACGGGTCGCTAAGATTACGGCTTTAGAGCCATGCGACGAAAACGCTAAAAAATAGACGGACAATATAAACTTGGCAAATAGCACCGACACGGCCGACGACATCAAGTCGTCGGCTGGTAACGATCGTAGCGGCCAAAGTCCAAAAAAACTCCTCAAAAGTGTGTGTTTGATTGTTGAATGACGCTGAAGTGAGGGTATCGTCAGATGCATGTCTCACACACATTTGCCAGGCCCAGAAGAAGTTGATTGTTTGATCCGTAACGCTGAGTTACGAGATTCCATTGAGCCTTTCCTCGATGAAGCAATTTTTGAAATCGACTTTCGCGGACTCCCAACTGAATCAGAAAATCGTTTCCTCGAATCGATGCTGGCTTGGGAGCGAGCTCCACTTGTTCCCATTGCCCACTGGTTTGAACCAACACTCGCTTTGCAACCTGCATGCACACTTGATGATGACCAGATTCACGAACGGCTTTGGCATATTATCGATCAACTATACTCAATGCGCATTGTTCTAGATTTTACAGACCATCTCTCAGATCGCGAATTGTATGGTCTCATCCGTCGTGACATCCTTCCGGCTCAAGTCAAAAAGGTAGATATTCCAGACAATTATTTTCATTGGGACTGTAGTGCCTGCGATAGTGAAAACTCTTTCATATGGCTCACATTTTATGCTTCCGAGTATGAGCGGGAGCAATGGAGACTCGAGCAGGACCAAGAGCCTCCGCCAAAAAAAGTACCTGCTTTTCCACGTGCCTTGCCGACAGCGCCAGTTTGAGTACACAAACTTTTGGTGCGTGTATACTGTTAGTTCGTTTTATTGTCTAACAAGCGGATAATAGGTGGCGATTTATTCTGAGTTTCACCCATTCCTCAGGTGCATTATGAATCAGCGAATCGGAACACTGTTCCTGATATGTGGCTGTGTGTTTCCCGTATCAGCACAAGCTGCTGAAGAGGACGTACGGATAGCTGCTACTAAGAAAGCCTCTGCCTATCTTCTCGAAACTGGACAGGCAGAGGATGGGAGTTTCTCTGCTCAAGTTGGACCTGCAATCACAGGGCTTGTTATCACAAGTCTTATCAAAACAGGAACTACTGTTCAGTCCAAAGAAATACAACAAGCATTAAAATATTTGCTCTCCTTCAAGCAGGCTGACGGTGGTATTCATCCACAAGAATCACTTGTTTCAAGTTATGAGACAGCGATTGCCATGATGGCTCTCGTAACGTGTAACGCTGATGGTCAGTTCGATTCTGATATACAAGCAGCTGAAGCATTCATACGAGGGCTGCAATGGGACGGCAGTGAGGGGCATACTCGATCTGACCCAGCGTATGGAGGAGCTGGGTACGGTCGAAAAAACCGTCCTGATCTCTCCAATACCTCATTCCTCATAGAGGCTCTTCGAGCTTCCGGAAATGGTGAAGATGATCCAGCTATTCAAAGGGCGTTAATTTTTGTATCTCGCACCCAAAATCTTGAAGGACCAAACAACACCCTTCCATTCGCATCAAAAAATCCAGATGGTGGTTTTTACTATACGCCAGCTGCAGGGGGTGAAAGTAAGGCAGGGGTGACAGCATCCGGTGGACTTCGTAGCTATGGTTCAATGACCTATGCCGGATTAAAGAGTATGATTTTTGCCGGACTGTCAAAGGAAGATTCGCGGGTAAAAGCTGCGACAACGTGGCTTCGTCAAAACTATACCTTTGAGGAAAATCCGGGGCTTGGCACCGCGGGTCTTTATTACTTCTTCCATACTGCGGCAAAAGCACTTGATGCACTTGGAAATGACACTTTTATTGATGACAAGGGAATCCCCCATGTATGGAAGCGTGAATTAGCGGATGCGATCATAGCACGACAACTGAAGGATGGATCCTGGATCAATGACAACCCACGCTGGATGGAAGGTGATCCGAATCTTGTCACAGCGTATGCATTACTTGCATTATCCTACTGCAAGGAAAATCAAGCACACCAAGCATCAGGCAATTAGTCCTTGAGGTCAAAAAGCCTCTTAAGTGCCTCAATGAGTCCATGCGGAGGACCAGAATGGCTTTCTTTTCTCAGTGAAGCAAGTGGAAGGTGTAGCATTTTTGCAGCGTATCGTTGAAAGGCTTTTCGAATTTCAGCACGATCTGACACATCAAGATCTGGCAAACGACGAAAAAGTCGCTCCAGTTCTACATCTCCGCTTTCATTCCAACCCGCCTGCAATCTCGCAATGACTGGTCCATTATTGCGATGGTGCAACTCTCCCATAAAACGACGACATTCCTCTTCAATAATCGCTGATGCCGTTGGTATTTCTCTTTCACGACTTTTTCGATTCGCTTCACACGTTCGTCCGAGATCATCGATTGAGTAAAGCCAGACATCAGGACTCTTGCCTATATCTGGATCAATATCACGTGGAATCGCCAGATCAAGAATGACCAGCGGCCGACCATGACGGGATTTTTCAACACTGTGGTAATAATCATTCGTTATGATTGGCTCAGTAGCACTTGTGGTGCTCACGATAAGATCTGCCGCTACCAACTCCTCGCCAAGTCGATCAAACGTACTTGGTCGTGCCTGCAACTCCGAAGCCAGAGTACTTGCTCTTTCAGATGTTCTGTTAATGATGGTGACGTCGTTCGCTCCAGCATCTCGAAGATAGCGAAGTGTCTCCCTTGCCATTTTTCCTGCTCCTAAAAGCAGTACCTTTTTATCGTCCAAACGCTCAAAAACACCTGCAACAAAATCCGAAACGGCAATGCTTGGAATTGACAACCGTTCACGTCCAATCGCTGTTTCTGTGGCAACGCGTTTCGCAGTTCTCAAAGCTGCCTGAAACATTTCTCCTGTCAGTGGCCCAGTGGTTTGACTGTCTTGTGCGATTGCTAAGGCCTGCTTCACCTGTGACATAATTTGTGGTTCACCAAGAACCATGCTGTCCAGCCCAGAGGCCACACTAAAAAGATGTCGTACGACAGCTTCATCTGTCTCGCCGAATAAAACTGGTGAGAGAACTTCTGCATCAATACCACGAGATTCTGCAAGAAAACCAATAAGTTGTTCACGGGGCAGGGGTAACACATCACTCTCTCCCGCCGTGTAGAGTTCTACCCGATTGCATGTTGAGAGGAGTACACCTTCCCTCCCTGGAAAGCGATCACGAAAACAACAGAGTGCCTCTGCTGCCTGATCTGTTGAAAAAGCCAGCCTCTCCCGAAGCGGAAGCGGTACAGTTCGATGGGTTCCACCAACAAACGCCAAGGTCATTGTGCAACCTCATTCTGACTATGTGAAGAGGAGGGTTGCACTCCATGACGGGTTTCACCAAATACCCCCCAGAGTATTGAACCAGTCAAGATGGCAAAACTCACAAGTGAAAACCAAACCACTAACCTGACTCCGCCAGGTCGTCTTTTGATGATCCTTGCTGTCATTGCAGCAATGGTGAGCCAACAAACCAACATGGACATTCGTAAGACAACAGGATCGTTCCAAGGTACTGTTTCGGAAAGATCTTGTTGTTTATTCAGAACGTTAAGAACAATGCCTGAAACAAAACCTGCTAAAGCTGTCCAGGCCGCAAACTCCATGGCATACAGAGACATATGAGAAAGACGCTCCAGACTCGGCATTCGAAACCCACGCATTGGCACTTGTTTACGAGCAAGGCGACCTGCCTGAAAGAGCCACATAACTGATGTTATGGCCCCAACAACCACAGCCAGACTCGCTGCCAAAATAAAACTTCCATGAATCACACCCCAAATCTGTGTTGCGAGACTCTGAGGAAATGCCTCACGGCTTGAGAGCGCAGCTATCCCGATCATTGACAACACAAATGGCATGATAAAGAGACCAATTGGTAATCGGGGCTTGGTCACGGTAAGTGCGAGTGAACTTGCAGCTAAGAGCCATGCTCCAATTAAGTACCAGTCAAAAGGACTTGAAAGTGGTACTGTCGATTCGGATGTTGCTCTCCACGCCAGAAATGCAGTGTGTGCGATCAAGCCTGCTATGGTAAATCCAACCATAACAGCCCCCCGTATCCCTGACCGGAAAAGGAGCCGTGAGACTTCACATGCGAAGGCAACAGCATAACTCGCCGCAAAACAAACAATTGAAATGCGTGAAATGAAATCAAGCATAAGTCTTATTCCACCGACATAATGCAAACCCTTATTCTAACCGCATTTCTCTCACACAAACGAGGGTATACTTGAGGAATGCCAACGCAATCAAATTCTACCTCTGAACTGAATAATGAGAAATTCCAGCAATCGCTTATGATGCGAGCCTGCAAAATGGAGCCCGTCGAACGGACACCCGTTTGGCTTATGCGTCAGGCAGGCCGCTATCTTCCTGAGTATCGTTCTATTCGAGAAAAGGTAAGTTTTTTGGATCTTTGCAAAAATCCACGCCTGTCCGCAGAGGTCATGCTTGCCACCGTCGACCGGCTTGGCGTTGATGCCGCTATCATCTTTAGTGACTTGTTGCCACTCCTTGAACCAATGGGCATGGATTTAGAGTTCGCCGCTGGTGAAGGCCCAGTCATTCACAATCCGATACGAGAACCCACCGACGTCAATCGATTGAAAGAGTTCCATGATATCGACTCCATGGGTTTTGTAATGGATGTCGTTCAAGCTACTCGCGCTGGACTTTCTGATTCCATCCCAGTCATTGGTTTTGCTGGGGCTCCCTTCACCCTTGCAGGATATTGTATTGAAGGAGGCACAAGTAAAGCATGGTTGCTCACTAAAACATTCATGTACAACTATGAATCAGCATGGCATGATCTAATGGACAGATTGGCCAGAGCAGTGAGTAAGTACCTCATGAGTCAACTGGATGCTGGTGCTCAAATCGTACAGCTCTTTGATAGTTGGGTTGGTTGTTTAGGGCCTGATGACTACCGGCGGTATGTATTACCGCATAGCAGAACGGCTTTGAGCGATGTCATGAAAAAGTCTCCTGTCATTCATTTTGCAACAGGTAACCCCTGCCTTTTGCCACTGATCAAGGAGGCTGGGGGTACGGTTATCGGTCTGGACTGGAGAATCAATTTGGATGATGGCTGGGATCTGATTGGAAATGACAGAGCGGTTCAAGGCAACCTTGAGCCATCTCTTTTACTTTCCGATCGCGATACCATTCGTAAACGTGCCCTTGCCATTCTTGAACAAGCAGCACACCGCCCTGGCCACATATTCAATTTAGGACATGGAGTATTACCACAGACACCTGTCGAAAATGTGCTCGAGCTCATCGAAACTGTTAAAAGTTTCTGATGACGTTGTCCCAGCTACAACATGTCACCTTCGCATTTCTCACCACTTGCGAAAACCCTTCATATTTCAAAGAAATCTCACTTTGAGAAAGTGATTGCGTGTCTTTTACGAGATTGCTGAGCGCCTGTCGATTCAAAGACCTCCGTTGAATACACTATTTCGTTTCGCGCCACATTCATTCTCTTTATTTTTTGCGCATGACGTCTTTCGAAAAACGACTCGCTGACCATTTTGATCCCGCCGACATTCAAGCAGCCCGTGACCTAACACCAACACGACTGTCCTGCCCACGAGTGGGACAGGTTCGTGCAATTTTCAAGTCAACATCGGGTGACACTCAAGAAGTATTTCTCGAATTGGCTGCTGGGCGACGTGGCGGTATGACCCTTGAAAGTCATTCAACTTCACAAGCGGGTCGGGCAGGACGCCCATGCTCTTTATTAGCTGCCACACTCATGGAAATTGATAGGAGATCACTTCTATCCACAATTCATGACCATACTCCTGTTATCCTTGACGTAATTCCATCGGATGATTTGGATGAACAGGATGATCCTGTACCAGATTCGCATGCTTCAAACGATGTGAATAAAAGCGATGCTTCGCAATCGTCAGCTACACGAACAGTGAGCACTCATCCCAGACGAGGAAGTGGTCGCCAACCTTCTTGGGCAACAGAACTTGAGGAACGTCGACGCCTTGTGGAACCAGCTGTCCGCACCATGGGCCTCGCTCTCGCTGATGCTCGTCGTGTGACCGGAGCACTGGTTTTTGTTCTTGATATTACAGCTTCAGTGGATGCACATGGGGTTGTTGTTATCCCTTCTCGAATGCAGGTTGATGTAACTGGTCAGACAACTGGACGACCAAAACCAATCATTCTTGGGCCTGGAAATGTTGAGCTCAATCAACTTGACGAACTGGAGTATTCACTCGTAGCCCAGCTTGTTGGCACAGTCTCAATAAATGACGCGTCTGAGGCAAAATCACTTGAACAACGCACAATAACACGAATCATGATTAGCCCCGACACGGCGGCATCCCATCTCAGTAGACTGTGCGAGACCGGACGACTTGTTGTGCAACCAGAACCAAGACGACAGCCTGAGCTTGTTGAACCTCTCGCGTGGGATGGAGGTAGTGCTTGGGAATTTGCGATTGTTCTGGATCCTGAAGACGACAACAGTCTTGGGGCAGCCCTTAAAGAAGACACGCTGCCTAGCAACAAGACACCCAAGAAACTGCCGCCGAAAGCAACGCTTCGAGGGATGCTGGTTCGTGGTAGTGAACGGAAAAACCTTAACGAACCCAGAGCGATACTGAAATCTGGCCTCATTGTATTTTCTGATCGACTGGCACGCCTCAGCCTTAGAAAATCAGCTGCTGGTCAGACCTCACCAACCGCCTGGATGGATCAATTCGAGCGCCGTGGCCCAATAGAACTCACTGGCTCACAAGTTGATGGACTCATTGAACAACTTGCCTCCCTTGCAAATGTTCCAAAGATTATCCTGCCTGGCTGGACTGGCTGGCGCGTCGAGTCTGGTGCTCCTCGCCCCAAACTCGTGCTGGGTGATATCCCGAGTGTAGCAGAAGAAGAGGTTGATACAGGCCGACCAAAACGAGGACGAAAACGTAATGCAAGCCGCATTCAACTCGCAGGAAATGTGTGGTTTGACTATAGCGGAATGATGATAGCAGCTGATGATCCAGCTGGTGGTGCCGCTGATGCGGCTCGACGTCTTCTTGTACGTCGAGATTACGCCTCCGAGCGTCATGCGTTATCTACACTTCCAAATCATGGTGCAACGGCAGTGCGTCAGAGTGAACGCGACGTGAAACCACTACATCATGTTGAGATACCACGTGGTCGCTTAGACGCGGCAGTCCCTCAACTTGCTGCCGCTGGATGGGCCGTTGAGGTTGCCGGCCGTCAATACCGTCCTGCTGGTAGTGTCGCGTGGAATGTCACCAGCGGCATTGATTGGTTTGAATTGGCTGGCACTGTTGACTTTGGTGGCATCTCAGCAGATATGCCTGAACTTCTTTCAGCATTGGCTCGTGGAGAACGTTCTGTCCAGTTGTCTGACGGAAGCGTCGGAATCCTTCCGGATGACTTTGCCTCTCAGTTTGAACCGATGGCTGTTCTTGCTCAAAAAAATAACGGTGCGCTGCGATACAGCCGCATGCAAGTGGCACTTCTTGACGCTCTTCTTGCGGGACAGCCAACTGCACATATTGATGAGGCCTTTGATCGCATTCGTGAAGAATTGGCGGATGGCGAGCGGCCTGATGCCGCCGATGAACCCGATGGTTTTGAAGGAACTCTGCGTCATTATCAGCGCGAGGGACTTGGGTGGCTGGCTTTCCTCGAACGCATGGGGCTTGGTGGCTGTTTGGCTGATGATATGGGTCTTGGGAAGACCATTCAGGTACTTGCATTACTTGTGAGACGGCAAGGCCTTCTCAAGGATTCTGGTATTGCGCATCGACCAACATTAGTGATCGTTCCCAAAAGTCTTATTTTTAATTGGATTGAAGAAGCGAAGAAATTTGCCCCTGATCTCAAAGTGTTAAATTTTACAGGAAACGCAAGAATTGAATTTGCCCCAAAACTCACAACATATGACCTTGTGCTAACCACATATGGCACACTCCGTCGTGATATTATGCAGCATCGCGACAAAGAATTTGACTACGTTATCCTTGATGAAGCTCAGTCCATTAAGAATGCCTCGAGTCAGGCAGCAAAAGCCTGTCGCTTACTCAAGGCTCGTCACAGGCTCGCCGTGACAGGTACTCCAGTAGAAAATCACATTGGTGAACTCTGGAGTATTTTTGAATTCCTGAATCCTGGTCAACTTGGAAGTGCCACACGACTGAAAAAGTTTCTGGCTGGTGGCCGTGGAAATGGCTCAGAGATTATTGCAAAAGCCGTTCATCCCTACCTGCTTCGACGAACCAAAACGCAGGTGTTGTCTGATCTCCCTGAAAAAACTGAACAGACCATCTTCTGCGAACTCGGTGAAAAACAAAGAAAAGTATACGACGAACTTCGTGAGCATTATCGTCAAGAACTTACCGGCCGCATTGGGCGAATGGGTATTGGTCGCTCGCGTATTGCCGTACTTGAAGCACTTTTGCGTCTCCGGCAAACCTCCTGCCATCCTGGGCTGATTGACAAGGATCGTATTGATGAACCCGGTGCAAAACTCGAGACCTTATTGGGGCAACTTGGAGAAGTACTCGATGAGGGCCACAAGGTGCTCATCTTTAGTCAATTTACAAGCTTTCTTTCTATTCTTCGTCATCACCTCGACAAACAGTCAACGGTATATGAGTATCTCGATGGCAAGACAACTGACCGTCAGGCACATGTCCATCGCTTCCAAGAAGATCCCGACTGCCGACTTTTCTTGATTTCACTCAAGGCTGGCGGGCAAGGCCTAAATCTGACGGCGGCAGATTACATTTATATTCTGGATCCTTGGTGGAACCCAGCCGTTGAAGCGCAGGCCGTAGACCGTGCTCATAGGATTGGTCAAACTCGTAGGGTTTTTGCCTATCGACTAATCGCACGTGATACTGTTGAAGAAAAGATTCTTGCTTTACAAGAAAAAAAGCGGGAACTTGCTGAGTCGATCGTTCAAGCCGATGACCGCATGATCGCAAATCTTACTGCGGAAGATGTTGAGCTTCTTCTTTCTTGATGAATACTGGTGTTTCCAAGTGATCCTTACAAAAAACTAACTTGCCTTATACTACTATCCTTGAAAACAATTCTGAAATCGACTCTCTAGCTGATTGATTTTGCCGCAGGTTCAGAAGAGATAGAGGAATGCCTTTTATGGCTGCATTTTCATGAAATTGAAGAACAACCACGATGTGCTTGTGGTCGATGACGAAGAGGATCTTCTCGAGCTTATACGGTACAATTTGCATGAAGAAGGTTATCGCGTTCGTTGCGCAATGAATGGTGACGAAGCCCTACGTTCAGTTCGTGAGAACATCCCAGACCTCATCGTTCTTGATCTTATGTTGCCAATGATCGATGGGCTTGAAGTCTGCCGCAGACTGAAGTCCGATACAGAAACTTCTAGTGTTCCAATCATCATGCTCACCGCGAGAAGTGAAGAGCGTGATATGATCGAGGGTTTAGAGCGTGGTGCTGATGATTACGTAACAAAGCCGTTTAGTCCACAGGTTCTTCTTGCCCGAATTAAGGCCGTGCTGAGAAGAAAGTTGGCTGAACAAGATGATCTGGGAGACATGGTCTCTGTGGGAGACCTGATTATTCATCCAGGGCGTCACGAGGTCACTCTGGCTGGACAAGTAGTCACCCTCACTTTTACTGAATTTGCGCTGTTGCATTTTCTTGCAAAACGGCCTGGCTGGGCCTACTCACGTACCCAGATCGTCGATGCTGTCAAAGGAGAGGATTATCCCGTTACAGAGCGCTCAGTGGATGTTCAAGTGGTAGGCTTGCGCAAAAAGCTTGGAGCGTTTGGCTCACACATTGAAACAGTTCGTGGAGTGGGATATCGTTTTAGGACGTAGTCCTTAAACCTTGGGCTTTTTCTATGCCCCGCACACGTTTTGTATGGCGCCTGCTTGCCACCTTCGGTGGATTTACCGTAGCCGTGATGCTCAGTTGCTTTTGGATTACATCCATACAAATGGCCCACCTCGCGAATAACCAATCCGTGCATCAATTGCAGAATGCCATTGATGCCCTGGAAAGAATGCTCCCCGCTGATTTCATGCCCACGGACTCCTCAAAATTTGTTACTGCTGCAAAACAAATTCAGCGGGTATCTGGTGTGCAATTCAGTCTCTTTAATGCGAATGGAACACTTATTGCCACATCTCAAGACCAGCAGACGGAAACTGAACCCACACAAGATATTCCACAAGTTTCTTTGCTAACCAATCTCTCTTCTACACAAGCCCGCTTAAAGTTGACATCTCCCAGAAGCAACTATGATTCCGAGACGGGAATTCGAACAATTTTCATAGCTCGACTGCACGAATCTACAAAAGCACCGACGGCTATTTTACAAGCCTCGATCACGACACGGGAACCTGATGAAGCATTGGCTAAAGCACAGACCGCAACACTTGTGTCTTATTTCATTTGTTTTGTCTTTGTGATGCTTATAGCAACACTCCTCGCAATAAAAATTGCACGCCCCATACAACAAATGGCAAGTGCCGCAAATAAGGTAGCCGGCGGTGATGTTGATTCGAGAATTCCGATTCCAGATGTATCTGAACTCTCAACTCTCGCATTCGCCTTTCGCACACTCTTTCAACAGCTAGAAGCTCGCAGCGTCACAATTGGTCGACAAGATACGGAACAAGAAGCTGTCCTCGATAGCATGATTGAGGGTGTACTCGCGATCGATGCCCAACAGAAGCTTTTAGGAATTAATAAAGCGGCTGCAGATCTTTTTGACGTCAACATGGAGGCCGATATTGGTCATCCCATGCAAAGTGTGATTCGTAATCCAGATCTCAGACGATTTGCTCTTGAAGCCATCGATTGTAGTGAGCCTCTCGAAGATGACATTATTCTCTCGGGTCCTTCAGAGCGTACGATTCATGTTCGGGGTACTGCACTACGTGATATTTCTGGGAAGGGTGGTGCGGTGATTGTCCTTAGCGATATCACCGATTTGAAGCATTTAGAAAACGTACGTCGTGAATTTGTTGCCAATGTTTCTCATGAGCTAAAAACACCCATCGCATCCATCAAAGGCTTTATTGAAACGCTTCTCAATCGAAAGGTTGATAGTGCAGAAGATCGCCAACGGTTTCTAGAAATCATTCGTCGTCAGGCTGATCGACTGCAATCAATTATTGAAGACCTTCTGGCACTTTCTCGCATTGAGCAACGCGAGGGCGCTGGCTCTCTTGTCATGGAGCGAACAGACATTGGAGATGTGCTTCATAATGCCAAGCGGGACTGTCTTTCTGGACTGACGGAACAAAATATTAATCTTGAATTGCACTACGATGAGGCGATTCAAGCAGACATTAACGCACCACTGCTCGAACAAGCACTTATCAATCTATTGAACAACGCTATCAAGGCTTGCGATAATGGAGCGACGATATCTGTATCAGCTCAGTCGATAAAAAAACCTCAGGCTCCTGAAATACTTGAAATAACCATTCAGGACGAAGGGTGTGGTATCGAACCTCAACACCTCTCTCGACTGTTTGAGCGTTTTTATCGAGTTGACAAAGGTCGAAGCCGAGCGAGCGGTGGGACCGGCCTAGGTCTTTCAATCGTGAAACACATCGTCCAGGCACATGGTGGCTCAGTCAGCGTTGACAGCACACCCGGAATTGGCACCTGCTTTAAGCTTCAGATACCAATACATGCAACTTAACTGTTCATACTGGCTAACGCATGAAAGTGATATCAGTATTTCATTCCTGCCCATTCCTGACACCTTCTTCCATATTCTTATGGAAGTGAAGGATCTGCTTCCAGGCATCGTCTGGACTTTCTGCATACGAAAAGAGGTCAAGATGCTCCTCGGATATGACGCCAGAATCTGCAAGAAACTGGAAATCTATAACCTTTGACCAGTAGTCACGACCAAACAAAATGATTGGTACAGGTTGCATTCGATGAGTTTGTCGAAGTGTCAGCGCTTCGAACATTTCATCGAGTGTCCCAAAACCACCTGGAAACAACACCACGGCTGCTGCTCTTAAGATGAAGTGAAACTTACGCAGTGCAAAATAT